>JBJTRZ010000236.1:0-10770 GCA_046076415.1 Armatimonadota bacterium | reverse complement strand
CCTCGAATTTCGCGCGCAGGTCCTTGAGGACCGGAGGGCGCGACGAATCGACTCGGAGCACCTTCGCCAAATCGACCCCGCCGCTCAGCGCCTTCAAGAGCACATCGCGATCCGCCGTATCCTTCGCCGCGATCAGATCCTCGATACCCAAATGGTAGAGGTTCGGTCGAGGGCTGCACGGCCAGTCGACACCGGTTCGCTTCCCAAGTACGCGAATATCTTGGGCACGTCCATCCACCCGCATCCGCGCGCCAACCTCGTCGGAGCGTCGCACTTTGGAATGGTCGGGGTTGAGCAGGATGCCATACGCGGCCGCGAGCGTGGTTTTTCCCTCGCCGTTGTCGGCGTAGATGGCGGTGACGCGCGGGCCGATGGTGCCGAGCGCCAGCGAAAAGGGGCGCTCGAACATATGGGAGATGGAAAGGGAATCGAATTCGATCTTCATGCCGACACCTCCCGGTCCGCGTGGAGCACCGACTCCAAAGCCCGGCGCACCGCATCGCGGGCCTCCGAAGCGGCCGGAACAAGAACGCGCCGGAAACGCTCGTCGGATCGATACGATTCCAGGATGCGGTTGCGATGCTGGCGCATTTGCTCCTCCACCGACCCCACGAGTCGTTCGACCGCCGCGTGCCACGCCGGCTCGCCGGCCCCGTCGAGCGCCAACATCAACCGCGCGGCTTGGCCGCGGGCATCTCCCTGCATCGCCTCGGCACGCAGATCGATCGGCCGGACCACCGTTTCCTCGACCACCTTGTAGAAATGCCCGTCGCCGACGGGAGTCCGCTCGACCGGGGCCGCCGCTCGGTCGCCGTGCCACCGCACGCGGACGCGCAGATCGAAGCGTTCCTCGCCCGCTCGAAGGCCCGCAAGGGTCCGTTCGACCGCGCCATCCAACGACTCGTCCTCGCACACATCCACCACCGGCGATTCGTACCGAACATTCGACACGGGAACAACTTCCGACACCTCGAATCGTCCGCGCTCCCACGTGAGCAAACGCACCCCGTGGATTCCCGTTTCGCCGGGATCTAGCGCTTGCGGAGAACCGGGATAGAAAGCGCGCGGGCCATCCCAAACGCGCGTGGCATGCACATGACCCAGCACCCACGCGTCCACCCCTCGATCGGGGAGTTCGGAGGAAGCGACGGGATTGTAGCGGCGATCCGTGCCCGTCGAATCGACATCGGCGTGGAGCAGACCGATCACCGGAGCACCGGGATCGATCGGGCCGAAGCGATCGAGGATGCGTTGGTCCTGCGGGCCGCGGAACGAGCACCCGATCACGCGCACCCCGCCGACCTCGAGCGGCGTCGGCAACTCCTTCGGGAAGAGATGGATCAATGCGGGGTGGTTGCGGTGGAAGGTCGGCAGGGCCGCATGGTCGTGGTTCCCGGCCACGGCGACCACGGGGATGCCTTTGCTCGCAAGGCGACCGAGGGCGGGCACGAGCCGCGTGCGCGCGGCGAACTCCGCCCGTTCGCCATCGAACATGTCACCCGCGATCAGCACCGCATCGACCGATTCCGATATCGCTAGATCGACGATGCGTTCGAATGCGGAAAGCGCACTCGCGGAAGGATCCTCGGCGAAGCCCGAGGATTCGCGTCCAATGTGCAGGTCGGCGGTGCATAGGAATCGAGGCATGACGGATTATCCAAGATGCGGGCGACGGGATGCGACCCATCGGCGAAGTTGACGACGGCTTTTCTCGGGGAAAATGGCATCCCGACAAACCCGCACTCGTTGGCGATGCGCCAAACCGGAAAAGGCTTCGGACGATTTTTGAATTGCCAAGGGGAACGCAGGCCGCGCGTCCCAAGGTATGCTATGGGACCATCCGCGAACCGGCCGATCCCGTGCCGCCGCCTCGATTCGAGAGGGTGACCATGCCCAAGCACCTGCCCGCACTCGTCGCCATCGCCGCCTTCGTCGCGGCCGCCACCCCCGTGCTTGCCGTCCAAGGTGGTTCGAAACCCGCCAAGCCCCCGGCCAACAAGCCCGCAACGGGGTCGAAAGGAAAGCCGCCCGTGTCCGGCCCGTACAACAAGCTCGACGATTTCGAAACCTATGTGCTGATTCAAAAAGGCACCGAACGCGCGTTCACGGGGGAATACACGGACCTCAAGGATGCCGGCACCTATGTTTGCCGAAGGTGCAACGCTCCGCTCTACGCGTCGGATTCGAAATTCGAAAGCCATTGCGGCTGGCCCAGCTTCGACGATGAAATCAAAGGGGCGGTGCGGCGCAAGGTCGATGCCGACGGATTCCGGACCGAAATCCTGTGCGCGAATTGCGGTGGACACCTCGGACACGTCTTCGTCGGGGAGGGATTCACCCGAAAGAACGTTCGACACTGCGTCAATTCCGTGTCGATGCGCTTCTACAAGAAGGGTGCGGAACTGCCCGCGGTTCTGAAGGATCCGAAAGACGGTCGGTAAATCGGCACAGCGGCGGAATCCACCATAAAAACGGGACCGTGCCAATCGGCGCGGTCCCGTTTCCTTTTCAGGGTCGATCGCGAATCAACGCTTGCCGGTATCCTCGGCCGGACGTTTCGCCCGTTGCTCGGGATCGAGCAGCGCATCCTCGTCCTTGCGCAATTGCGCCCGGATCGGGTCGGTCTCGGACTTCACCTTCGCTTCGATGGCTTGGACCGCCTTCTTCGTGGCCGCCGGCAACTCTTTCTTGCCGTCGTCCGCCGCCGCCAATTCCTTTTGATAGGGAAGCAGTTGGCTCGAATACTTGACGGCGACCGCGCGCATCTTCGCGTCCGCGGCGTCCCGCAATTCCTTGATCTTGGCTTCCTGTTCCGCCGAAAGGCCCAGCGCCTCCGCGTCGGGCAAACGTTTCGCCGTCGCCGGGCTCGCCTGAATCGGTTGCGGTTCGGCGGAGGGAGCACTCGACTTCTCCGCGCAGCCGCAAAGCACCGCGGCAAACGCCGCTCCCGCAACCAAACCCATCAAGTTCATCCGAGTGCAGACCATGGAACCCTCCGAGGCGAACGCGCCCTTTCCCTGCACCATACCGCGAGCCGGGCGATTTGCCTCGCCTCGCCCCCGAAGTCCGCGTTTGGAATCCGCCGGCCGGCAGGGCGTGCATCGCATGGAACAGGCAATGAATTGGAAACGCGATATGGATTATTTTGTGATATCCCCCGCCCGCCGGTTGCAATTGCCTGTGGTCTGGTGGTAGGAATCCCTAATGCGGGGGAATTGCCCCCGAAAGGTGGAAGCAATGTCGAAAGAACCAACCGAAGAAATCGCCACGCTGCGTCAACAAAAATCGGCCCTGTTGAAAGAGGCCGAGGCGATCGAACGGCAAATCGCTCAGGCCATGGCCGATGCGCGCAAGGGAATCGTCGCCGAAGTCAAGGCGCTTATCGTGCGGAACGGAATCACCGCGGCCGAATTGGGTTATTCCGAGCGGCCCGGCTCGGTGAAGGCCGCGCGCCAGGCGCGCCGCGCGGGAATGCCCACGCCGACCATCAAATACCGCGATGCCCAGGGACGCACCTGGTCCGGCGGGCGCGGGCGAAAACCCCAATGGGTGCTCGACGCACTCGCGGAAGGAATCGACCTGGAACAATTCCGGGTCTGAAACCGCCAATTGAAACGGCGACGCGGCCTCCGAGAATTATCTCAGAGGCCGCTTTCGTTTCGAAGGCACCGTCGGAATTCCGGAATTTCAATGAAAAACGCCTCAGAGATGGTTCTCGGAGGCGCATAGCCCGTAGGGGATTCGAACCCCTGATCTCCTGGCTGAGAACCAGGCATCCTGGGCCACTAGACGAACGGGCCGTCAGCATCGGTTTTTACCATGCCAGGCGAGGCGATGCAACCCGGTCCGGCGCAGGGAACCTACCGCTCCGGGGTGAACCGATCGCCATGCGCGAACCTCCGTCCGATGTGCTGATCCTCCTCACCGACGACCATCGGGCGGATGCGCTGGGATGCGCCGGACACCCGCTGCTGCGGACCCCCAACATCGATCGACTCGCCAGCGAAGGCACCCGGTTCGAAAACGCGTTCGTCACGACCGCAATCTGCTGCGCGAGTCGCGCGGCGATCCTCACCGGACAATACAACCGCCGCAATGGCATCCACGAATTCAATGTTCCCCTGACTCCGGCCCAGCATGCGGCCAGCTACCCCGGCCGATTGCGCTCCGCCGGATACCGCATCGGATACGTCGGCAAATATGGCGTGGGCGATGGACACCCGCCCCCCGCGGACCGCTACGATTACTGGAGGGGATTTGCCGGACAGGGCGTCTACGAAACCCCGGCCGGCCATCTCACCGACGTGATGACCCGGCAGGCGGTGGAGTTTCTCGAGACCGGGGACCAAAGGCCATCCTGTCTTTGCGTCGCCTACAAAGCCCCGCATGCCGAGGACCTCGATCCCCGGCAGTACATTCCGGCGCCGCGTCATCGGGATTCCCTCGCCGACGGAAGCGTGCCCGCCGTGCGAAGCGATGATTTCGATCGGCTTCCCCCGTACCTGCGGACTTCGGAAGGGCGCGTGCGCTGGCAGGCGCGCTTCGCCACTCCATCGGCCCGCGATGCTTCGGTGCGCGACATCCTGCGGCTGATCGCAGGGGTGGACGAATCGGTGGGGGCCATCGTCGAAACGCTGCGACGCACGCGTCGTTTGGACCGGACCCTGATCGTTTTCCTTGGCGACAACGGCGCATTCCTCGGCGAACATGGCCTCGCCGACAAGTGGACCCTCCACGAGGAATCCGCCCGGGTTCCCTGCATCGTCCGCGACCCGCGCGCACCGGAGGGTGCGCGGGGTCGGGTCCGGTCCGAAATGGCGCTCAACATCGACATCGCGCCCACCGTGTTGGAGGCCGCCGGGCTCCGGCCCGACCGCGCCATGCAAGGGCGCTCGCTGCTTCCGCTCGCGCACGGGCATTCTCCCGCGTGGCGCACGGACTGGTTCTACGAACATCTCTTCCGCCACCCGGGAATTCCACGCTCGGAGGGCGTCCGCACCACGACCCACGCCTACTGGCGCTTCATCGACAAGCCGGCACCCAACGAGTTCTGCCACGATCTGCGCGTCGATCCCGAGGAAGTGGTCAATCTGGCGGGAAGTCCCGCCCACGCCGCGTTGGTCGCCAAGCTACGGGCGCGCACCGCCGAGTACGCCCGGTCCCTCGCGTGAACGGCTCCGTTTCCTCCGGCCAAAGGGGTTTGCCATGAAAATCGTCCGACTCGAATTGATTCCCGTCCAGCCCCGGTGGCTTTTCCTGCGCTTGCACACCGACGAGGGATTGACCGGCTTGGGGGAACCCATCCTGGAAGGGCGCGCCGCCACCTGCGAGGCAGCCGTTCGCGAACTCGAACCCTATCTTCTGGGCAAGGACCCCACACGCATCGTCCATCACTGGCAGGCGATGTACCGGCACGCGTTCTATCGCGGCGGGGAAATATTGACGTCCGTGATATCCGGCGTGGAGCAGGCCCTGTGGGATGTGACCGGAAAAGCCTACGGGCAGCCGGTGCATCGGCTGCTCGGAGGGCCGACGCGGGAGCGCGTGCGGGTCTACAGCCACTGCGGCGGAGCTTCGCCGGAGGAAGCCGCCGCCAGCGCCCGCGCCAAAGTGGCGGAAGGGTACACGGCCCTCAAGACCGGTGTTTCGGGCGGGCGACCCGCCCGAATCGTGGAAAGCCCGGCATTCGTCGATCGCGCGGTCGCGTGCTTCGCCGCCATGCGGGAGGCGGTCGGGCGCGAAATCGACATCGCGATCGATTTCCACGGCGCAGTGCCGCCCGCCACCGCCATGGTCCTCATCAAGGAGCTCGAGCCTTTCCATCCGATGTTCGTGGAGGAGCCCGCCAACTGCCAGGATGCCGCCGTGATCGCCGACTTGGCGCGAAAAACCCACATTCCCATCGCCACCGGGGAACGCATATTCACGAAATGGGGCTTTCGCGAACTGCTCGAAAAGCGCGCCGCCGCCATCCTGCAACCCGACCTCTCCCATGCCGGGGGGATATTCGAAACCCGCCTGATCGCGGGGATGGCGGAAGCCCACTACGTCGGCATCGCGCCGCACTGCCCGCTCGGACCCATCGCCTTCGCCGCGTCGGTGCACCTCGACGCGTCGATTCCCAATTTCCTCATCCAGGAGCAGGTATCTCTCGGCGATGGATACCTGCGGCATCCCTTCGCACTGCGCGATGGCTACGTGGATGTACCCGAAACTCCGGGGCTCGGGATCGAACTCGACGACGAGGCGGTGGAGGCCAAACGGGGTCACGACTGGAAATGCCCGGAGCTCTACGATCCCGTCGACGGCTCCGTCATGGACTGGTGAACCCCTGCCGGGAGCGGGCGGCCGCGGCGGTACAATGGGACGACAATTTGGTGGACGAGGTTTTCGAATGTTCGATGTGAAGCGTGAATTCCGTTACGCCGGTGGCCGCACCGGAACGTACCACTCCCTGCCGGCCCTCGAGGAAGCGGGAGTAGGACCCGTATCGAAACTCCCCGTCTCCATACGCATCGTCCTCGAATCGGTGCTCCGCAACTGCGATGGCAAGCGCGTGGTCGAGTGCGATGTGCGCTCCCTCGCCAATTGGGAGCCTCGCGCCCAGCGCACCGAAGAGATTCCGTTCGTCGTCGCCCGTGTCGTGCTCCAGGACTTCACGGGGGTTCCGCTGCTCGTCGATATGGCCGCGATGCGCTCGGCCGTCGCCGCGATGGGGCGCAACCCCGGAATCATCGAACCCCTGGTGCCCGTCGATCTCGTGGTGGACCATTCGATCCAAGTCGACGTTTCCGAGCGAGGCGACGCGCTGCGCCGCAACATGGAGATCGAGTTCGAGCGCAACACGCAGCGCTACCAGTTCATGAAATGGGGCATGCAGGCGTTCGACACGTTCTCGGTCGTTCCCCCGGGCGTGGGCATCGTTCACCAGGTGAACCTCGAATACTTGGCCAAGGGGGTCCTCTCGACCGCCGACGGCGTGCACTACCCCGATACGCTGGTGGGCACCGACAGCCACACCACCATGATCAACGGCCTCGGCATCGTGGGCTGGGGCGTGGGGGGCATCGAGGCCGAAGCCGGCATGCTCGGGCAACCCGTCTACTTCCTCACCCCGGATGTCGTGGGCGTGCACCTCAAGGGAGCCCTTCGGCCCGGGGTCACCGCCACGGACCTGGTGCTTACGATCACGGAAATTCTGCGCAAGGCGAAGGTGGTCGGCAAGTTCGTCGAATTCCACGGCGACGGCGCCGCCAGCCTCTCCCTCACCGACCGCGCCACCATCGCCAACATGGCCCCGGAATATGGCGCGACCATGGGCTTCTTCCCGGTCGACGAGGAGTCGTGCCGATACCTGACGTCCACCGGTCGAACGGAGGAGCAGGTCGACGCGTTCCGGCAGTACTTCAAGGCGCAAGGTCTCTTCGGCATGCCGAAGGCCGGCGATATCGAATACAGCCAGTTGCTCGAACTCGACCTCGCGGACGTCGTGCCTTCGGTGGCCGGCCCGAAGCGTCCCCAGGATCGCATCTCGCTCGACCATGTCGCCTCCGCGTTCGGTGCGATGCTGGCGGACCCCGCGGTCTACGCCAAGGCGGACGCCGCCGGCAAGCGCGTGTCGGTGCTTCCCATGGCCACCGAATCCGAAGTGGCCCGCGACCTCGCGGCCGCCGAACTCGCGCAGGGCGACATCGTCATCGCCGCCATCACCAGCTGCACCAACACCAGCAATCCCTCCGTGATGCTCGCCGCCGGCCTGCTCGCCAAAAAAGCGGTCGAAAAGGGACTCGCCATCCGGGAGACCGTCAAGACGAGCCTCGGCCCCGGGTCCCGCGTGGTCACCGCCTACCTTGAACGCACCGGATTGCAGACGTACCTCGATCAACTGGGATTCCAGACGGTCGGGTACGGGTGCACCACCTGCATCGGCAATTCCGGACCGCTCCACCCCGCCATCGAAAAGGCCATCGTCGACAACGACCTGGTCGCGGTCTCCGTGCTCTCGGGCAACCGCAATTTCGAGGCGCGGGTCCATGCGAACGTCAAGGCGAACTTCCTCATGTCGCCCCCGCTGGTGGTCGCCTACGCGCTGGCCGGCAATATTGGAATCGATCTGTCGAACGAGCCGCTGGGCATCGGGGCCGACGGATCTCCGGTGCATCTCGCCGATATCTGGCCGATGCCCGAGGAAGTCGCGGAGTTGCTGCACACGGCGGCCGACCCCGAAACCTACCGTTCCATCTACGGTGATCTCGGCGAGGACAATCCGCTCTGGGCAGCCATTCCCGCCCCGACCGGCGAGGTCTACGGCTGGGATCCCGATTCCACCTATATCCAACATCCACCGTACTTCGAGGGCTTCGGCATGGAGTCGGGCACCGCCGCCGACATCGTCGGCGCGCGCGCCATGGCGATCTTCGGCGATTCCGTAACCACCGACCATATCTCGCCCGCCGGGTCCATCAAGCCCTCGAGCCCCGCGGGATTGCACCTTCAGGAGCGCGGGGTTCCCGTCGCCGAGTTCAACTCCTATGGCTCGCGGCGGGGCAACGACCAGATCATGACCCGGGGAACCTTCGCCAATGTCCGCATCCGCAACCTGATGGTGCCCGGAGTCGAAGGCGGAGTCACGGTGCACCGACCCTCCGGCGAACAGCTTGCGATCTACGATGCCTGCATGCGGTACCAATCGGAAAACGTTCCGCTTGTGGTGCTCGCCGGCCACGAGTACGGCACGGGGTCTTCGCGCGACTGGGCCGCGAAAGGCACCCGACTGCTGGGGGTCAAGGCCGTGGTGGCGCAGAGCTTCGAGCGGATCCACCGATCGAACTTGGTGGGAATGGGCGTCCTTCCGCTCCAGTTCCGCGATGGCGAATCGGCGCAGACCCACGGACTCGACGGAACCGAGGTGTTCGACCTGACCGGGCTCGCCGGCGGACTGTCACCGCGGTTGGAGGTCGTGCTCACCGCCACCAAACCCGATGGGAGCGCCGTGCGCATTCCGCTCGTCCTGCGCATCGATACTCCGATCGAGGTCGAATATTACCTTCACGGTGGCATCCTGCCCTACGTGTTGCGGCAGTTGGTCGCACGCGCCTGAACCTTCCGCCTTCCGCCCGGGGCCGATGGGAACCGGGCGGAACTCCGGAATGGGAAGGACCCTTGGGGTAAGATGGACAACGTGAGCAGCCCCGCGGATTCCGTCTCGACGCCTCCCCTCGACCCTCCCGTGCGTCGACGGATTCCCGAGTGGCTGACCATCAAAGTTCCCCGCAGCCGCGACATCGGCAGGGTCGAGGATCTGGTTCGATCGGGACGCCTCGTGACCGTCTGCGAGGAGGCTCGCTGCCCGAACCTGGGCGAATGCTGGTCCAAGGGCACGGCCACGTTCATGGCGATGGGCGACACGTGCACCCGATCCTGTCGCTTCTGCGCCATCAAGACCGGACGCGGCGAACCGCTCGATCCCAAGGAACCGGCCCGGATCGCCCACGCGGCGGCCGAATGGGGGCTGCGCCACGTGGTGGTCACCTCCGTCAACCGCGACGAACTTCCCGACGGGGGAGCCAGTCATTTCGCCGGCATCATCGAGGCGCTGCGCGCACAGGCGCCCGGTGCTTCCGTCGAGGTCCTCACCCCGGATTTCCGCGGCAAACGCACCGCCATCGAAATCGTTTGCCGGGCGAAGCCGGATGTGTTCAACCACAACACCGAGACCGTTCCGCGCCTCTACCGCACCGTTCGGCCCCAAGCCCGCTATGTTCGCACCCTCGACTTCCTGCGCACGGTCAAGGAAATCGACCCCACGATCTACACGAAATCCGGCATCATTCTAGGCCTCGGCGAGACCGAGGAGGAGGTCGTCGCGGTGCTTTCCGATTGGAAGGACGCGGGCGTGGATGCGGTCACGCTGGGGCAATACCTGAAGCCGGGCAAGGGATACCTCGATGTCGTCGAGTACCTGCATCCCGATCGCTTCGAGCGGTACCGCGAAATCGCCGAAGAAATGGGATTCCTTTACGTGGCGTCCGGACCGTTCGTGCGTTCCTCCTACAACGCGATCGATTTCACCCATCGATTCCTCTCCGACGGCACCGCCGCCGCGCCCCGGCCCGCGTTGCCGGGCCCGCGCCGCTTCGACCTTCCCGTCGCGGTGGAGTAGGGCGAACCCACCGCCATGGCCTGGCGCATCCGGCGCCCGCGGCCCAAGGGGCGACTCCTCGCTCCGCTGCTCGCCTTCCTGCTGCCGATCGCTCCCGCGATACTGCTCGGGGTGCTTGGCCTGCGAGCGCTGGAGGATCGAGCCAACCGAGCGCTCTCCCGCCTGACCCCCGTCGTGGCGGCCGAGCTGTCGGCGTGGATGCAGCGTCCCGTCGAAATCGGAGCGATCCGCCCCGCCCCCACCGTCGCCTGGCTTTTCCAACTCGCACGCCAGCCTGAACAAATCGACCGCTTTCCCATCGCGGTCGATCGACTGGTTTTGCGGGCGCGCCCCGAGGAACGCCGGGAACTCGGCTCCGACCGCATCGGTTCGGCGCTGCGCGTACGCATGCAGCTCGATGCCCGCGGCATCCGTGGGGCAACGCCGGCATCCGACGCGCTGCCGAAGGTGAGTGTCGAAGGGCTCGAGCTCGTGCTCGTGCGCGCGGCGGACGGCACTTGGCCCATCACGCGGATCTTCCCGCGCGACACGCGACCCTACGATCCCAAACGCCCGCCGTTCCGTACGCGCATCGAGGTGGCCGACGGCACGTTGGTGCTGCGCGACTT
>JBJTRZ010000235.1:0-3364 GCA_046076415.1 Armatimonadota bacterium | reverse complement strand
CCGGTCCTCGGCGGTGTTGCCCGCCACTTTGGCGTCGGTGAAGGCGCAGGATGTTTCCGACTGGGAGTGCCTCTTGGTGGACGACGGTTCCCCGGACGACACCCTGCAGGTCGCGTCGCGGCTCGTGGATGGCGACCCTCGATTCGCCATCCATGCCTTGGGCGACGCACACGGTTCGGCTTGTCCGGCCCGCAATGCGGGATTGAGGTTGGCCCATCCGGATGGCCGCTACGTTGTCTTCCTCGACCACGACGATTTGTTGGTTCCGGATGCCCTTTCGACCATGGCTGGGTTGCTTGACGAGCATCGCGCATACGGGGCGGTGCACGGTACGGCTTCGGTTTTGGGCGATCCCAACCCCGATTACCGCCTTGGCCGGGAACGGTGGGTCTTCCGTCGAGGTTGGCCCCGACGAATGGATCCCACCGAACCCACCACGTTCGAGAGCATGGCGACCCAACCACATATCCCGGCTCCTGGAACGGTGATGTGTCGCCGATCGGCCTTGCCGGCGGGATCGCTCTTTCCCGAGGGAAAAGTCGGCCAACTCGATTACGACGGATGGCTGCGCATGCTCGCGCAAGGCCCCTTCCTTTTCGTGGATCGCACGGTTCTTGTCAAGCGCAATGTTCGAGGAAACATGACGAGCGATTGGCGTGCGGTCCGCCGTCGCATCCTTGCATCGCGCGTACGGACCGCGAAGCTTCCCAACTTGTCCGCGCGGCGCCGCCGCACCATTTTCGTGGCGGGTGCGGCGATGGAGTTGCGCGATGGGTTGGATTACCTTGCAAACGGTCTGCGAAAACTCTCGGCCGCCCAAATTCGACTTGCGGCGGGACGCTTCGCGATGGCGCTCCGGTTGGCGGCTTTGAACCTTCGGATGGGATGACTGGCACGGATGTTGCCACCTGTCGCACCAATTCCGTAGAGAGCCTGCCCATGTCGAACCCTCTGATCATCAATTGCGCCATGACCGGAATGGTCCCCACCTCCCGCGACACGCCGTTTGTCCCCGTGACGGCGAAACAAATCATCGAGGACGCGGTCCGGTGCCATGCGGCGGGCGCGAGCATCCTGCATCTGCATTCTCGGAACGCGGATGAGTCGCCGGCATGGGAGCGAGATTCCTACGTGGAGATCATCGCGGGGATTCGGCAGGCCGTTCCCGACCCGGACATCATCGTTTGCACCACGACGTCGGGGCGTGTGCACAACACGTTGCCGTGCCGCTCGGACGTGTTGAATCTCGAGGACGGATTGAAGCCGGATATGGCGAGCCTCACCCTGGGCTCGATGAACTTTCCGAAGCAGGCCAGCGTGAATTCCCCGGAAATGATCGCGGGCCTCGCGGGCGTCATGGCGGAGAAGGGCATCAAGCCCGAGTTGGAGGCCTTCGACATCGGCATGGTGGAGTACAGCCACTACTTGATTCGAAAGGGCATCCTTTCAGGAGACCGTCCGTACTTCAACGTATTGCTGGGTTCCTTGGGCACGCTGTCGGCGTCTCCGAGGAATCTGGCGGCCATCGTCGACGCGCTTCCCGAAGGAGCGGTCTGGGCTGCGACGGGAATCGGCCAGTTCCAATTTCCGGTCCAGAAGCTGGCTGTGGCGATGGGGGGCCATGTACGGGTTGGGCTCGAGGATGGAATCTTCATGGACGCCGGTAAAACCACGCTCGCGACCAACGCGGGCATGGTGGACCGCATCGTCCGGGTCGCCGATGCGATGGAACGACCGATTGCCCGACCGCGGGAGGTGCGCGCGGTGCTGGGGCTTCCGCTGCGTTCCGTCGGCGAGTGCAATCGCGATCTCGCTCGGGTCGCTTGAGAATGGCGATCCCGTTGTTGATCCTTGGCGCGGGCCCATTCGCCGAGGACGTTTTCGATGTCGCCGACGATACAGGGCTCTTCGACATCGTCGGGTTCGCGTGCTCCATCGGTCGCGAGACGATGCCGTCCGAATTGTTGGGTCTTCCGGTCCACTGGCTCGAGGACATCCTCCCGAACCTCCCCGCGGAAACCCGGATGGTGTGCGGCATCGGCTCGGCCGGGCGCAGTTCCGTGTTCCGAACGTGCCGGGAACTTGGCTTCGAATTCGCGAACGTGATCCACCCAACCGCACGGATTTCCCGTCGAGCCGTGTTGGGGCACGGCGTTGTGGTTGGGCCACTGACGACGATTTCCACGGGTTGCCGCGTTGGCGACAACGTGATCGTCAATCGGGGAGCCACCGTGGGGCATCACACGGTGATCGAAGCGCACGCCACGCTTTCGCCCGGGGTCAATCTGGCGGGACATGTCTCGATTCTTTCCGGCGCCACCGTTGGCATGGGGGCAAACGTGCTCGAAACGTTGACCGTGGGAGAAAACGCTTTCGTGGGAAGCGGATCGGTGGTGACGCGGACCGTGGCTCATGGCGATACCGTGGTCGGCGTTCCCGCAAAACCGCTGGAACGGGCCAAGGCACCCGCATGACGTGGGACGTTTCCCGACCCGTAACGGTCGGCCGACCAAATGTCGCTCCGCGGGAATCGTTTGCCCACCGTGTTTCGGAGGTGATGGCCTCGGGATGGCTGACCAACCAGGGGCCTCAGGTTCGCCTGCTCGAGGACGAAATTGCCCGATTCCTGGGAGTTCGGCATGCCATCTTGGTCGCCAACGCCACCTTGGGCTTGCAGATCGCGTTGAAGTCCATCGTGGAGGAGGGCGAGGTGATCATGCCATCCTTCACTTTTGCCGCGACCGCCCAAGCCGCCCGATGGTGCGGGCTTTCGGTGCGCTTCGTCGATATCGATCCCGAAACGCAGCAACTTGACCTTGGTCAGTTGGAAGCTACTATTACCTCTCGGACGCGCGCCATCATTCCGGTCCACATGTGGGGGGCTGCCTGCGATGTCGACCGACTGTCCCGGATCGCCGAAAAGAACGGCCTCAAACTCGTCTACGACGCCGCCCATGCGTTTGGCAGCGAGCGCCTGGGCGTGAAAGTGGGGAGGTTCGGCGACGCCGAAGTGTTCAGCTTTCATGCCACCAAGTTCTTCAACACGTTGGAAGGTGGTGCGGTGGTGACGAACGACGACGACGTGGCGAACCGGGTCCGTCGGATGCGTTCGTTTGGCATGGGGACCGAAGGGTTCTCCGCGGACGGCACGAATGCGAAGATGTCCGAGTTGCATGCCGCCCATGGGCTCTGCCTCCTTCCGGAAGTCCCCGGTTTGCTTCAGGCGAACCATCGTGTGTTGGACGCGATCGAGTTGGCCCTGTCTTCGGTCGAGGGATTGCGCGTGGTCCCGACTCGCGGAGGAGGGATCACCAATGGTCAATATGCCATCGTGTGCGTTGCCGGCGATGCCGCAATCCGGGAC
>JBJTRZ010000234.1:0-3610 GCA_046076415.1 Armatimonadota bacterium | reverse complement strand
GCTCCGGTGTGGATGCAGCGCCGCGGACTCGAGTGGTTGTACCGATTGGTTTCCGATCCGCGTCAATTCAAAAACCGGTTGCGCAAGCAGAAGCTGCTTCCAAGCTTCGTTTCCATGACGTTGCGCGCGCGCTGATTCCTTCGGGACGCGGGCACCCGCTCCGACGCGGCACGGCAAATCATCGCAACCTTTTTCCCTCCGGCGCGTCCACACTGTGGCGCGTCTCGTCCGATCGGACGGAGATGCGGAGGGAGGCAGTCGTGTCGCGCAAGGCAATCCGTTGGGTGGTTCTGGGAGTTTTGGTCGCCGGTGCCGGAACGTTTGGTTTCGTGCGCATCAAGGCCGCGCGGGCCCCCAAGGTGCAGACCGGTCGCATCGTCTCCGCCAGCGAGGGGGATCTGGTCGTCAAAGTCACCGAAACCGGCACCTTGGATCCGGTCGTCAAGGTGGATGTGAAGTCCCGGGTTGGTGGGCGCGTGCGAAGGATATTCGTGCGTGCCGGCGACACGGTCCGCGGTGGGGATCCCATCGCGTTGGTGGATCCCACGGAAGTTTCCCGCGAAGTCGCCGGGGTGAAGGCCCAGCTCGATGCATCGCGCGCGGGTTTGCGGCAAGCGGTGCAGAACCGGGATCTCGCCGTGGTTCAGAACGGGTTGTCGGTGCGCCGAGCCGAGGTTGGGCTGGACAACGCCCGGACGACGTTGCGCGACGCCGAGGTGGGAGCGCGCGACGCGTCGGTGGGTTTGGCGGACGCGGAGCTTGGGGTGGCTCAGGCGGATAAACGGTTGGCGCAAGGTGCGGCTCCGACCCGTCCCCAGGAATTGGAGCAGGCCGAGGCGGCGTTGCGCCGTTCGGAAGCGCAATTGGTGGATTCCAAGCGCCTGCTCGAGCGCCGTCGCGGATTGTTGGAAAAGGGGTTCCTCGCCCAGCAGGACGTTGATTCGGCGGCCACCCAGGTCCGGCTCGGCGAGGCCGATGTGGATTCGGCGCGCCAGCGCATCGCATTGCTGCGCGAAGGGCCGCGTCGCGAGGATATCGAGGTCGTTCGGATCGCGGTCGACGGGGCGCGGATGCGCGTGGAGCAGGCCAAGGTTCGGGTGGAGCAGGCCAAGGTCCGGGTGGAGCAAGCCCGGGTTGGAGTGCGCACGGCGCAGGTCGAACTCGAGACGCAACGCGCCAACGCGGCGCAGGCCGCCTTGCGTCTGCGCGACGTGGACCGGGCGCGGGCCGATGTGGCGCAGGTGACGAACCGGCTCGCGCAGCAATCGGTGCAACTTGCGGAGACCCGGATCGTCGCTCCGATCGGGGGCGAAGTGACCGCGCGCTACCTCGAGGAGGGTGAGCTGGTCGCATCCGCCACCGCGGGTTTCGCGCAAGGCGCGGCGCTCGTCACCATCGCGGACCTTTCCAGGATGCAGGTCAAGGTGAATGTCAACGAAGTGGATGTCGTCCGGCTACGGCGCGGACTGCCGGTGGATATCCGCGTCGATGGAATCTCGGGCCGTACGTACCGCGGTCGCGTGGCGTCCATCGCGCCGGCGTCGCTGGCGAGCAGCCAGCCGGGCACGACCACGACGAGCGGCGCGGGCGGTGCGAACGCCGTGGTGCGGTTCGAGGTCAAGGTCGCGGTGGAGAACGGGGATGCGCGGCTCCGCCCGGGAATGTCCGCCTCCGTCGACATCATTCTGGATCGCAAGACCCGGACAACGATCCTTCCGGCCGAGGCGTTGCGACCGGGGGACAAGGTCGTGGTGGTGACCGGGGACGCGAAATCTCCCGTTCGAACCGAACGTTCGGTGAAGGTGGGCTTGCGCAACGAGGTTTCGGTCGAGGTGCTCGAGGGGCTGCGTTCGGGGGATCGCGTCGAGGTTCCCGGGGTGGATGCCTCGGATCGTCGCCGCATCAATATTCAGGACGGCCCGTAGTCGCGTACCCAAGTTGGATTACGAACCCGGTCGGGGGCCGGGTGCGCCGATACAATTCGCCATGGCCAAGCCGAAGACTCGTCACACGTGCACCCAATGCGGTTGGTCGGCACCGCGGTGGCAGGGCCGATGCGATACGTGCGGCGAGTGGAACACGATGGTCGAGGAGACCGTTTCCGCGGCTCCCGTTCGCGGCTTGGGCGCGGCTTCGGTCTCGAGCATGGGGGCGGCGTCCGCGCGTCCGAGGCCCGTCACCGAAATCGATGCCCGCACGGGGCCGCGCGATTCCACAGGGGTTCCCGAGTTCGATCGCGTGCTGGGCGGAGGCGTGGTTCCCGGCGGATTGGTGCTGATCGCCGGCGATCCCGGTACCGGGAAGAGCACTTTGCTCACCCGCGTCGCCGGCAACGTGGCCGAGAGCCACGGCACCGTGCTCTATGTTTCCGGCGAGGAGTCGGTCGAGCAGATCAAATTGCGCGCCCGGCGACTGGTCGCCGAACACGAGGCGCTCTGGCTGGCATCCGAAACGGATGTGGCCGCGGTGGCGGAGCACGTCGATCGGCTCGCGCCCCGGCTGTTGATCATCGATTCGATCCAAACGATGCAGGTGGCCGAGGTCGACGCGGTGCCGGGCACGGTCTCGCAGGTGCGTGCGGCCACCGGGGCGTTGGCGGCGCTTGCGAAGGGCCGTGGACTGCCCACGTTTCTGGTGGGTCATGTCACCAAGGAGGGAGCGATCGCCGGGCCGCGCGTGCTCGAGCACATGGTGGATACCGTGCTCTATTTCGAGGGGGATGCGCGCATGAGCCACCGCATCCTGCGCGCGGTCAAGAATCGTTTCGGATCCACCGACGAGATCGGGGTGTTCGAGATGCGCGAGGATGGATTGGCGGAGGTGGGAAACCCCTCGGCGGCGTTCCTCGCCGAGCGTCCCCTCGGGGCGCCCGGGTCGGTCGTGGCGGCGGCGGTGGAAGGCACGCGGGCCCTGCTCGTGGAGGTGCAGGCGCTCGTCGCGCCGAGCCCGCTTGCGGCGCCGCGTCGTGTGGCCAACGGCGTGTCCAGGGACCGTGTGGCGGTGGTGCTGGCCGTGCTGGAGAAACGCTTGGGCCTCTCCCTGGCGAACCAGGATGTGTACGTTTCGGTCGCGGGCGGAGTCCGCGTGGAGGAGCCGGCCATCGACCTCGCGATCGCCCTCGCGGTGGCGTCGAGCCTGCTCGACCGCCCACTCGATTCCGACACGGTCGTGCTTGGGGAGGTGGGACTGTCCGGCGAGGTGCGTTCGGTTTCCCAACCATCCAAGCGATTGGTGGAGGCCGCTCGCATGGGTTTTCGCCGAGCGGTCCTTCCACGGCGCAATGCGCTTGCCGAGGGCCTACCGGGCGACCTGCGCGCAACGGGGGTGGACGAGGTGCGGGAGGCCGTCGCGACCCTGCTCGGGGTGGGGGAGGCCCGATAGCCCGGGCTTCACGCCTGGGGTATGCTGGCAGGGGCGCCGCGGCGCCCGGGATGCGAACCATGAGCCACTACGACAATCTCCTGCGCCGCCTCGCGGACATCCAACGTTTGAACCAAGCCAACGCCGTGCTCGGCTGGGACCAGCAGTGCTACATGCCCCACGGGGGAGGCGCCGCCCGCGCCGCGCAAATGGCCGTGCTGGGCCGCGTGGCCCACGAGATGTTCGTCGA
>JBJTRZ010000233.1:0-1426 GCA_046076415.1 Armatimonadota bacterium | reverse complement strand
GGCGGTGGATGGCTACGCGGTGTCGCCGCACCTCGGCACGCGCGCGGAACTGGCCGCTCTGGTGCTCGAGTGCCGCCGACGGGGAATCGCGTTGCTGCAGGATCAGGTGGCCAATCACGTGGGGCCGGCGCACCGCTGGGCCGGCGACCCGCCCACGCCCACATGGATCCACCGCCGTGCCCCCAATGCGTTCCGCGGCGCCGATGTGTTTTCTCCCCACGCGTCCCCGCCGGCGCGCCGCCGCACCCTCGATGGATGGTTCGGCGATCTGTTGCCCGATTTGAACCAGGACGATCCCGAGTGCGCGACGTGGCTGATCCAAAACGCGTTGTGGTGGGTGGGAACGTTCGGATTCGGCGGCATTCGGCAGGATACGGTGCCCTACGTTCCCACGAAATTCTGGCACCGCTGGTCGCAGGCGCTGCGGGCGGAATTTCCCGGGATATCGCTGCTGGGCGAAGTGAACTACTACGAACCGGCGCTGGTGGCGCATTGGATGCGTGGCGGGTTGCCGCGCCGGGACCGCGACGCCGGGTTCGATCAGGGGTACGACTTTCCGTTGCAAGGCGCGCTACGCCATGTTTTCGCCGAAAACGGGCCCTTGACGGCACTGTCCGAGACCCTGGCCCGGGATCCCATCTATCCGGATGCGGAACGCCTCGTGACGTTCGTTGGGCTGCACGACACGCCGCGCTTCGCCTCCTTGGCACCGGATTGGGCGTTGCCGCTGGCGTTCGCCTTCGTCTTCCTCACCCGCGGAACACCGTTGGTCTATTACGGCGACGAAATCGCGATGCAGGGCAAGGACGATCCGGAGACGCGGGCCCATTTCCCGGGTGGGTTTCCCGTCGATGGGCGCGATGCGTTCACGCGGGCCGGCCGGAGTCCTTTCGAAGAGAGCCTTCGAGGAACCATTGCGGCTTTGGCGCGGCTACGGCGCTCCCACCGTTCGCTGCGGGCGGGAGGTCGCACCGTGTTCGTCGCCACGGAAGCCGAGCGGTTGGCGTGGGTGCGCCACCCTGCCGGATCGTCGCCGGAAGCCGACGGCAGCCTGCTGTGCGTGGTGCATCGGGAGCCGGAAACCGAAGCCGCAATCTTGGAGGATCTGGGAACGGTGCGTTTGCCGAAGCGGTCCGCAGGGATTTGGGAACGTCGTCGCGGGGCGTGGGTGCCACGGGTGGTGGTGGACGGCAGCGGATTCCACGACGCGGGGTAGGGGAAACGCGAGGTCCCTCCCAACGGGGAATACCGTCTCCGGGAAGGCGCTTCGATCTTTCCGATCGGAGCTGCGACGGGCCGCGGCGGATCGGGGAAGGCGCGTTTTCGGTCGGGCTTCCCCGGGGCGTTCCGGTATGGTGCATGGCGCACCAAACCCCGGAGTGGTACCGTGTACTTGGTTTCTCGTAAGTGCAACGCGGTTTTCTCC
>JBJTRZ010000232.1:0-3770 GCA_046076415.1 Armatimonadota bacterium | reverse complement strand
TGAGGCGCTGGATTTGTCCCCGGGAGAGGTTCTGTCCTCCCGCGACCAACCGGGTGCGCAGTCCCTCCGGCATCCGATCGACATCGTCCGTGAATTGGGCAACATCCAGCGCCCAACGGACGCGCTCCAAGGGAATGTTCTCCCGCCCGCAGGTGAGGTTCTCCTCGACCGTTCCGTCGAAAATCTCCGTGCTGTATCCGGCGGTCGTCACGAGTTGGCGAAGGCTGTCGAGATCCGCGGCGCGCACGTCCACTCCATTGACTTCTATACGGCCCGCGGAGGGCTCCAGCATTCCGCAGACCAGCGCGGCCAACGTGGATTTGCCCGCCCCGCTCGCCCCGACCAAGCTGACGCGCTCCCCGGGGTGCAGCTCCAGGTCGAGCCCGGTCAAAACCTCCGGATACCCGGGGTAGGCGAAGCGCACGCCGCGACACACCAAGGAAGCCCCCCCTTCCGGGAGTTCCGGAACCTCCATGCCTCCGTCGCGCTCCTCGGGCAAATCCGTGATGACCGCCGTCTTTTCGAGGCCCGTGAGCAGGTCGTAGAAGCTGTCGGCCTTGCGAAGCAGCTTGTCGAACGCCTTGAGCACGCCGCCGACGATCAATTGGGCCGCCACCAGTTGCCCCAAGGTGATGTCTTGTTGAACGACCAGAACGCCACCGATCGCGAGGATTCCCGCACCCGCCACCGCCTGGAACACTTGGTTCCCGACTTCCTGCCGGAAAACCACCGTGAAATGCCTGCGCCGTTCATCGAGCCAGGCCACGATGCGGTCGTCCGCCCGGCGAATCAAAAAAGCCGGGGAGGCATGCAGTTTGAAGCCGGTCGCGCAGCGCGCCAACTCCTCGAGCCAGCCTGCAACCTGGTATTTCCGGGTTGATTCGGCCATGCTGGAGCGCAGCGCTCCGATACCGAGGGGCCACACCACCGATATCAGGAACAACAGCAAAAGCAAATCGAAGCCGAAGAGCCTCAGGTCGTAGAAACTGAGCAGGACCAACCCCACCAGAGCCTGCAGGCCCGCCGCAAACCCGTCGAGCAGGATCTTGGCGAGGGCTTTCTGGATGATGACCACATCGAAGAACCGATTGACCAGTTCCGGGCCGTAGGCGCCGGCGAGGGCTCCCGGCCGGGCGAGGATCAATCGTCGGGCCATCCGCAGGGACAGTCGCGCGAACAGCCGTTGCTGGATCGATTCCACCAGGGCGAGTTCGGCCGCAAGCAACCCTCCGTTGAGGGACAGCCCGGCGAACAACAAAATGCTGAGCACCACGACGGGCTGCAAGGACAATCCGGCGGCGATGTTGTTGACCAGCGACTGCACGGCCAGAGGCGTCACCAAGGCGAGCAGCCCCGTGACCCCCGCGTAGCAGACCAAAAGGATCAGATCGCCGCGGTCCTCGACCAGAACGCGCCCGAGCCGTGCCAAGGGCGTCGGCGCGGAGGCTTCAACCGATGCCATGGTCGTCCTCCAAGAGCGCCGACCAGCGGAACTGCGCACGGGCAAGCTCGACGTCGATCGCCGCATCGATCCACCGCGACTCGGCCTCGGCGGATTGCCGTTCCCGCTGATTGAGCAGGAACAACGTGGAGTCTCCCTCTTGGAAGCGCAGCCGCTCCCCGTCCTCCAATTCGCGCAGGCGGCGGCGCGAGCGGTCCGTGGCGCCCAGTCGCTCGATCGCCCGGTTCACCGCCGAAACGGCATCCTCGACCTCGATGCGCACCAACCGGCGCGCCAATTCCTCGTCGAGCTCGAGCTTGCGGTCCTTGGCGATCGCCTCCTCGCGCCGCCCACGCGCATCGATCCGCCCGACCGGCGCCGAAATGCGCACTCCGGCTTTCATGGTCTCGCCAACGCCGCGGTCGCCCAGATCGAGCCCGGGCGCGACGACCAAATCCACCGACGGCAGGATGTCGTTCTCGGCAAGGCGCCGATCCAGCGCGAGGCGTCGTCGCTCCAGCGCGAGCGCGGCAAGCTCGGGCCGTCGCTCCCACGCGCCCCGCGTGGCGTTCTCCAGGGCCTCCGCCGCCACCGGGACCGGCGTCGCCGGAGCCGATTCAGGGCCGGGCGCGCGGATTGGATCGGGCAAACGCGCCGGCGCACCGTCTGCGGACCAGAGGAATTTTCCGAGGGAAAGCGCGCCCTTTTCGACATCGCGGCGGGCTTTCAGGAGATCGGCCTCCCGCAGGGCCACCTCGCCATCGGCCTCCACGGAATCGATCGGGGGACGTCCACCCGCTTCCACCTCCGTCCGAATCTGCGCCGCCCGGGTCGTGGCGATATCGAGCAAACGCTCGCGTACGGTGGATCGACGCACGGCGCCCACCCAGTTCCAGTAGGCCACGGAGGCATCGAAACGCACATCGAAGCGGAGTCGAACGGCGTCGAGCCGGGCCGCGGGCACCCCGTAGCGCGTCTGATCGCGGGCGACCAATTTGTCGTTGACCCCGTTTCCACGCAGCAACGGTACTTTCACCGCGAACGACCAGGTGCCGAGCGCCCCCGTGGCCGAGTCCGGCGACTTCACGCCACCGGCGTTGAGGGTCCGCACCGCCGCCACCTTCGTTCCCTCCGGCGTGGTCCACTCGACCCCGAAATCGTTGGAAGATCCGACAAGGGCTTTGCCCCGGCTCGAAGCGGAGTTGTAACGGAGCGACTCGGCCCCAAGCGAAACGACCGGATCGAACGCGCCTTCCTTCGAGGAAGCCTTCGCGTCCGCGGCGCGCACCGCCATCGCCGCCCCGCGCACTTTCGGATAGTGCCTATCGACCGAAGCGATCACGTCCACCAACCGTAATGGAGCGGAAGCATCGGCGGCCAAAGGGCGGGCGACCTCGACCATGACGGGAACATCGGGAACCTGCAAGGCCATCGAACGTATGAAACGAATTTCGAACGTGTAAAGTTCCGACTAAATTGGTCGGCGATTGATTGAATCGGTGAAATATCCCGCGCGGACCGTATGATCGGATATGCGCCGCTATCTGTTGCTGGTTCTCGATGGTTGCGGTGCCGGGGCCGCACCGGACGCGGGCGAATACGGCGATCACGACCCGGTTTCGTCGACACTCGCCCACGTGGCGCATGCCTGCGGAGGGCTGAACCTACCGGTACTGGGCGCGTTGGGACTGGGAGCCGCGTGCCCCATGGACGGAGTGCCTGCCGAACCCACGCGGGCCGCGCTCACGGGACGCCTGCGCGAGGCCGGCAAAGGCAAGGATTCGGTGACCGGCCATTGGGAGATCACCGGCAGCATCGTGGACCCCGCGTTCCCGCTGTGGCCGGATGGCATACCGCCGGATCTCCTCCTGCGTATCGGCCAACGCGCCGGTGTTCGATTCATTGGGGGAGAGCCCGCATCGGGAACCGAAATCCTGTCGCGTCGCGGGGCCGAGCACCTACGCACCGGTCACCCGATCGCCTACACATCCGCGGATTCGGTTTTGCAAATCGCCGCGCACGAGGACATCCTTTCGGTGGAACGTCTCCACGCGGTGTGCGCGATCGCCCGGTCCCTCACGGGCGTTTGCCGCGTCATCGCTCGGCCCTTTGTCGGCGACGTCGCGGGCGGGTTCGTGCGAACGGGCGGGCGACGCGACTTTCCTTTGCCGCCGCCCCCTGGAAATCTCGTCGAAGTGCTCTCCCAGGCGGGCCGGCGGGTCCATTTCATTGGACGGCCCGGCGAGTTCTACCCGGAGGCACCGCTCCAGTCCCGCGAGGCGACCACCACCAACCTGGAGCACGGGGAAGCGCTCGCGCGCGCCGTGCG
>JBJTRZ010000231.1:0-2009 GCA_046076415.1 Armatimonadota bacterium | reverse complement strand
AGCGGGTCGTTCTTTGCCAATGCCTCGGAGACGGGATTGTTGAGCACGACCACCACGGCGATTCCGGCTTCGGTGGCCGTGCGCACGATCGCATCGAGCCGTTCAAGCTGGGCGACTCCGACCGGGTAGCGTACGCCATCCACCGTATGCCACGCCTTCGGTTGGTTGGACCCGAAGTCCAGGACATCCCGTAGGATCACATTGACATTGAGCCACCGGGCTCCGAGCTGAACGACATCCCGCAGGTCCACCGGACAGGTGAGCCCTTTCGTCGAGGCGGGCGTTGGCATCGGGTGCGCCCACCCCGTCGACGGGACGATGGACGCGCACGCGACGGCGCGCGAGGCGGTGGTGGGCGGGTTCGCGACGCGAAAGTGATGGAAGGCCCGATCGCCCCGCTCCCCGAATCGGGGCAGCACGCGATCACCTGGAGTTCCACGGGAAACGATGGGACGCCAGTCGGTGGGGTTCCAGAGCGGAGCTTCCTCGAGACGGACGGAGGCATCCGGGTGGGATAGACGAATCCGAACGGTTCGCGGTTCCGCGACGACCGTTCGGATGGAGTTCGCCCCCACCGGAAAGTTCACGACGCTGCCGGAAGTTTGGTGAGGACCAACGGCGGTCCATCCGCGGTGATCGCCACCGTATGTTCGAAGTGCGCTCCGAGGGTGTCGGCGGTGCTGACAATGGTCCAGGGATCGGTCCCCAGATGTTCGACGTTCCCGCTTCCGCAGGTCACCATCGGCTCGATGCAGAAGGTCATTCCGGCGACGAGTTTGGGTCCGCTCCCCGGTTTGCCCACGCAGGGAACGTCGAGCCCTTCCTCGTGGGGAGTTCGGCCGATGCCATGCCCCACGAGATCGGTTACCACGCCCATGCCGCCCCGCTCGATCGTACGTTGCATCGCGTGGGAGACATCCCCCATGGTGTTGCCCGCCACAGCCACCCGAATGGCGTTCCAGAGCGCATCCCGGGTGACCGAGAGGATCTTCTCGGCCCGTTCTCCGCCTTTTCCGCCCACCAAGACCGTCACCGCGGAGTCCGCGCACCAGCCGTCGACCGACGCGGCCAAATCCAATTTGACCAGATCGCCCGCCTTGAGCCTTTTGGTTGCGGAGGGCACGCCGTGGAGCACTTCGTTGCCGACGGAAATGCAGGTGTTGTGCAGGTAGTGGACGTCGGCGAACGGGGGCTTGTAATTGAGGAGGGCCGAGGTGGCACCAAGGCCCCGGAGGGTATCCCCCGCCAAGGCATCCAGCTCGAGGGTCGTGACTCCCGGTGCAAGCGCATCGCGCATCGCCTGCAACGCGGCGGCGACGGCGGCGCCGGCTTGGCGCATCGCATCGATTTCCGCCGGGGATTTGAGCGTGTAGGTGACGGGTCGGTTACGTTTCATCGAAAAATTCGGCGGCGACGCGTCCTCGCGCATCGAACCGCACTCCTTCGCCCTCGAGAAGTCGCCGTTGCAACGCGGCGTGGTGCGGGGATCGGCGCGCGAGGCGCAACGTCCCGTCTCCGCCCACGACCCGGTGCCACGGCACATGCTCCGGCGCACGGGCCATCAAACGGCCGACGTGAAGCGGGACTATTCCCAGCGCGCGCGCCAGATCGCCGTACGAAACCACGTGGCCCGGAGGCACATCCTCCACCATCCGCATCAACCGCGATTCGAATCCGGATTCGGTCATGGCGCCGCGTTGCGAATGGTCTCCACCAAAGTCTCGGCATCGATCGTCGGCGCGAGCGGAACGGTCCCCACCATCACGTGGGCGATCGGCTCCTCCGGAATCTCGTATTCGAGGTTCTCGATGTGTTCGCGATCCGCCGCGTCGGCCGGGTCCAACGGCTGCACAAACCGTTCGAACCGGTACGGACGATGGGCGGCCTGAAGCAGCGCCTTGGTGCGGGGATCGTCGGAGGCGCCAAGGACCCGCACGAGAACGGGGGGGAGCACGGCCCGCTCCACGGCGAGTCCGACCGACGCGCCGAGGAAGCCGAGCTGCGGGGCG
>JBJTRZ010000230.1:0-3872 GCA_046076415.1 Armatimonadota bacterium | reverse complement strand
GCGAGCAGGCGCACGCGATCGTCCGCGGCCACCTTCGATCGGTCGATGGCTTCGTTTCCACTATCCCACACCGAAAAAATGATGCGGCGCTCGGTGGGCGAGTTGACTTGGATGCCGAAATAGCCGCGATGCCAGCCGCAGGCCATGTGGAACGACCAGATCGGATCGGTGCGCGGCGTGGCTTCGTTCACGAACGCATCCACGACTTCGCCGGGTGCGAGCGGGTAGCCGAGGTGCACCGACGCGGCGTTGCGCCGTTCCTTCGACTGGAACCGCGCCGTGGCCGCGGCCGGCCCTCCCAATTGCAGGGCGTCGATATCGCCGAACGTCGCCCCGGACTTGCTTCGCCCTTCAAGCTCGATGCGGACCGCTCCGCTCGGCACGTCGAACCGACCGAAATCCACGATCCGCAGGCCGTCCGGGCCGGGCGCGGGAAATGGCACGTCGCGACGCCGCCCGGCCACGAGGGCGCGCAGGATGCCGGATTCGCCCGGGGCGAGCCGGACCACCACCCGAACGTCGAGCGGCCCACCGTTGGTGAATCCGTACCAGACCAAACGCTGTCGAGGGTCGCTCCAGCGGGTGGCGCCGCGGCGATTTCCAATGCGTATTCCGTCCGGGTCCGGTTCGGCGTAGGCGGCATGGGCGGGCACGGAAAGCACGGGATCCTGCGGTCGGGGCATGCCGGTATGATACGGGCGGAAACCCCGATGAACATCCCGCCACGCACCTTTGTCGCCGTTCCGCACGCGCATTTGCGCTCCTTGTCCCGGGCCCTCGGCGTGGCGGCGGGCCTCCCCGACGACCGGGCGACGTTTCTGGCCGATGTGCTGGTGGACAACGATCTGCGCGGGGTCTTCAGCCATGGCAGCATGCAGATGGCGACCTATGCGCGTCTGTTTCGCGACGGCAAGCTCAATCCGCGCCCGGAACTGTCCGTGCCTCGCGAGGGGCCGGGCCATGTGCTGGTGGACGGCGACGGATCACTGGGCTATTTCGCGTCGTGGGACATGACGGGCCGCGTGATCGAGAAGGCGCTTGCCGGAGGGATCGCGATCGGGCTCACGCGCAACCACGGGCATTTCGGCGCCGCGGGGATCTACGCGCGCCGGACCCTTCCCCACGGCCTGCTGTGCTTCGTGACTTCCGGCCATCAATTGCACCTGCATCCGGGGGGACAACTCGCCACGGCGGGAGGTGGTTCCCCGATGGCGTTCACCGCGCCCGGCCTCGAAGAGCCGCCGATGGTGCTCGATTTCGGCACCATGCACGACCTTTATCCCGGCGAACCCCACGCCGAGGCGATTGGGCGGCTCGCGCCGGGGATGGTCTTCCGGGCCCTTGGTTTGGCGGCGGTGTGCCAGAGCTGGGGTGGTTTCCTTGCCGGCGTGCCATCGCATCCGGACCGCGCGCGGCGGGCATGGGAAGGCGCGAACCAAGGTTCGATGGTCATCGCGTTCCGGATCGATTGCTTCGCCGATCCGGAGGCGTTCGGCCGGGAAATGGACGACTACATCCGCCAGGTGCGGGCGCTCGCGCCGCTCGAGGGGTTCGATCGCGCGCTGCTCCCGGGACACATCGAGGAGGAGCGCGCGGCGCAATTCGCCGAGGATGGCATTCCCGTGGGAGCCACGCACGCCCGGCGGCTGGTGGAGGTGGCGGCCGAGTTCGGAATCGACCCCGGTTTCGCCGCCCCCTGACACGGGCTCAGGCGGAGGCGGATTCCCCCGCGGCCTGCAACGCCGCCGCGTACACGACCCGCAACGGTACGTCGTGGGCTTTCGCGGCCACGCGGCAGTCGTCGTGCTCGGGAGCGGTCACCAGCAGGCGCCCGTTGCGTGTTCCCAGCTTCACCCGCACATCGCCGTACTTGGTGGCCACCGTGCACCAGGCACGCTCCAGGATCTCTCGTTCGGCCCGCGTGGTCCGCACCCCGAAAGTGCCGGTTTCGGCGAAGAGCATTTCGGTCAATCGCTGCGCGTCCCCGGGCGTCGCCAGCACGGTCACCAACGTTCCCGGGCGGTTCTTTTTCATGAACGCGGGTTGCAGCATCACATCGAGCGCTCCGTGTTCCATCAGCCGCTCCAGCGCGTACCCGAGGGTTTCCGGGGTGGCGTCGTCGACCTGGGTCTGCAGCACCGCCACGGTATCGCCGCCCGAGCCGTTGTCGGTCGCGGCGGGCGCGGTATCGCCGATCACGATGCGCAGGAGGTTGGGAAACGGAGTTCCAAAGTCCTTTTTGCCCGCTCCCCATCCGTTGGCCACGATCGTCATCGCCGGCGGCGCGCCAAAGCCTCCCGGGCCGGCAAGGGTGGCGACGATGGCGGCGCCGGTGGGCGTGACGAGTTCGCCGCGAACATCGAGCGGATAGGTGGGCACCCCGGCGAGGAGTTCGACGGTGGCGGGTGCGGGCAAGGGCATGCGTCCATGCTGGCAATCGACGAAGCCCCGGGTCCAGGGGAGCGGCGCGCACCGCACGGCGTCGACACCGAGCGCCTCGAGCAGGATGCACGCACCGGTGATATCGACGATGGCGTCCACGGCCCCGACCTCGTGGAAATGGATTTTGTCTGGCGTGGTGCCGTGCACCTTGGCCTCCGCCTCGGCGAGCCGGGCGAAAATCGCGAACGCGCGCTCCCGCACCGCCGGCGAGAGTTTCGATGCCGCGTAGATGTCGGCGATGTCGGAGAGGTGGCGACCGTGGCCGGTGTCGGTTTCCGTCAACACGACATCGACATCGGTGGACATCAGCCCCTCCACCTTGCGTCGCCCGATCTCGAGACGGTATCCGCCCACGCCGAGGTCGGCGAGTCCGTCCCGCAGGACCGATTCGTCGACGCCGCATGCGAGGAGCGCGCCGAGGGTCATGTCGCCGGAGAGTCCGGAGAAGCAGTCGAAATAGGCGATGCGCATTCAGGATTCCTTGGCGGCGGACGCCGCGAGGCAACGATCGGCGAGGCAGGCCGCGCCGAATCCGTTGTCGATATTGCACACTCCGATCCCGGAGGCGCAGGAATTGAGCATGGTGAGCAGTGCGGAGACTCCTCCGAACGCGGCTCCGTAGCCCACGGATGTCGGGACGGCGATCACCGGTGTGGAGACCAGCCCTCCCACCACGGACGCGAGCGCGCCCTCCATGCCCGCCACCACGATCACGACGCGAGCCTCCCGGAGCAGTTGCAACCTCCCGAGGAGGCGGTGCAGGCCCGCCACTCCGACATCGAAACACCGTTCCGCCCGGCGGCCAAAGCATTCGAGCGTTACCGCCGCCTCTTCGGCCACGGGAATATCGGCCGTGCCGGCGGTGACCACCGCCACATACCCGTCGTTCGGGCCCGGCTCCGGCGGTGTCCCCGTCACGAGGCATCGGGCCGCCGTGTGGTGGACGGTGCGGGGCAGCGCCGCGCACACCGCATCCGCGATTTCCTGCGTCGCCCGGGTCATCAGCACCAGCGGGGCGTGCTCCACCAGGCGCCGGCCGATTGCGGCGCATTGCTCGGGTGTCTTGCCGAGGCAATAAACCACTTCGGCACGGCCGGTGCGCAGCGCGCGGTGCGTGTCGAGTCGCGCGAAGTCGAGGCTGTCGTCCACGGGCAGGCGGCGCAGGGTTTCGAGCGCGGTTTCCACCGACGTGTCGCCGGAGGCGACGGCGCGGAGGAGATCTTCGACGCGGGAGGGGTCCATCAGGAGTGATCCGTTTCCGGCACGATGCCAATGTTCATGGAGCCGGTGCGGTACCCGAGCAGGTCCGCGGCGACATGCTTCCAGCCGAGGGCGCGCAATCCATCGACCACGCGCGCGGCGACGGTCGGATCGATCAAACGGGGCATTTCGGAAGGCGCAACTTCGATTCGCGCCACCGCGTCGTGATG
>JBJTRZ010000229.1:0-23951 GCA_046076415.1 Armatimonadota bacterium | reverse complement strand
CTCGAAAAGCGCGACGTGGTCGACCCATCTTCCATCCTCGAGCGCATTGCCCCGTCTGTGCCCGCGCCACTGGAGTCCCGCCACAATTTCGTCCGATGCACCTTCGCCACGGGCAGGCGCGAGGCGGCCTGGTTCGGACTGGAGGCGTCGAAAGCGGACCCGCGGGGTGGCTTGATCTCGGAAAAAGAGTATGTCGCTCAGTTTTTGAAGGAAACGGTCGCCCATGAGATGGGGCACATCCTCGGCCTCCGCCACAACTTCGCCGGATCGGCCCAGCGTACGGCATCGCAACTGCGCGACCCCAATTTGGCTCGAACCCTCGGCATCACCGCATCGCTGATGGATTACACTCCGTTCAACCCCTTTGCGGTGGGCCGGCGCGATGTGCCTTGGTTTTCACCGGTCGCCGGGGAGTACGATCGCTGGGCGATCCAATATGGCTACACGTCGTTCGCCGGTGTCGCGGACCCCGACGCCGAGCGACCGTTTCTGGCGCGAATCGCCCGACGATCCGGAGAACCGGGTCTGGCTTACCAGACCGACGAGGCCGCGGATGGAATCGATCCGGGGATCACACGGTACGATTTGGGTTCGGATCCGCTGGGATACTGGGAGCAAACGCTGGCGACCAGCCGAAAACTCATCTCCACCTTGGACCGTCGATCCCCCGCGGTGGGCGAAACCTACTGGGATTTCACGCGCCGTTTGATGCAACTCCTGAACACGACGGCCTTGGCGGGTGGGCAGGTCAGTCGATATATCGGCGGCGTGGCGCTCGGGCGGAGCCATCGGGGGGATCCGTTCGCCGGGCCGGTGTCGCGGCCCGTGGCGGGGACCGAGCAGCGCAGGGCCCTCGGGATTCTGGACCGAACTTTGTGGGCCCCGGGTGCGTTGTCCCTGCCTGCCCGCTACGCTGGACTGTTGACGGTCGATCCCGAAGTCTTTCCTTCGGCGCCGGGTGAATTCCCGGTGCAGGATTGGCTGGCCAACATCGGTCGTTCGGCTCTGCGCCGTATCCTGTCGGGGCCCGTGTTGTCGCGTGTGGCCAACAATGCCGCGAAGTTTCCGCGCGGCGAGCGACCGTTCGACTTGCCCGAACTTTTCGCCTCCCTCGACTCCTTGCTTTGGAGGGAATTGGCTTCGGGGGTGTCGGTCGAACCCCGTCGTCGCCAGTTGCAGCGCCAGCACGTCGACCTAGTGGTGGAGATGGTGATTCGGGGCGGCGTGCCGGAGGACGCGCGCATGTTGGCCTGGGAGTCGGTCGAGCGGCTCCGCGGCCGATTGCGCCGCGCCCGGAGCCGCGACCGATTGACGCGTATCCACTGGGCGGATCTGGCGGCGCGCGTCGGGCGGGCGCTCGATGCGCGTTCGGCTTCGGGTGGGATGACGGCGCAGCAATTGTTGCAGGCGTTGTCCGGAGCCAAGGAAACCGACGTTCGTCGCTGATCCGTCCTTGTTTTGGTTTCCCGCGGGGCGCGCGGCGCCCGTCAGCGGGCTGGAGGGTTCCCGGTAGGGTTCCGTCGTCGGTTGGATTCGCGGATGCGGTCGAGGAGGTGTGCCCGGGAGTTGCGGCGGGACACGTTCATGTCGGCCTCCTGCGGGGTGAAATCATAGACCCAGAGGGCTGCAAGCGGGACTCGGTTGCGTTCGATCGCGCCGAGCAACGATTCGAATGCGGCATCGCCGTCGGATTTTGCAGCACCGAATTCGCCGACGAAGAGTGGTTTGCGCGTGGCTCTGGCGGTCGTCATCGCATTGCGCAGCAGGTCGTCCGCGTCGAATGGGCGCCCGAACCGGCGATTCCCGTCTTGGTAAAGGTGTCCGCCCAGGGTGTTCACGGGATCGGGATTGTCCGCGGCGATCATTTCGGCGAATTGGCCCTCGGTGTCGGGCGCCCAGCTGTTTTCCCGTCGTTGGTGCCACGCGGTGGGTCTGGGAAATGCGTGTCCCGAGGAGATGGGGCGATCCGGATCGAGTTGTCGGACGACGTCGCCGAAGTGCCGCAGCGCCGACCGAAACGCATCATGAGTGATGTCGTCGAGCGGACCGCGTTTGGCGGGGGTTCCCCGATCCGCGGCGATTTGCGGCCGATGCTCGGCGGCGTTGGGAAGATCCGCGGGCAGGTTGTGTTCGTTGCCGAATTCCCACGCCCAGATGGCCGTTGAACGTCGATAGCGCGTCACGAGATCGCGGGCGTATTCCGCCGCCATTCGCCGCGTCCGGGAATCGTTGCGTCCCCAGGCGGAGACCGGCTCGCCGGCGAGGTCGGGGAACGTGGCGTAATGCCAGAAGAGCGAGGGAACCAATCCGATACCGTTGCGCTCGGCGGCGTTCACCACGCGGTCCAAACGTCGCCAATGATCGCGCGGATCGCTGCGATGGACACGCCAGTCGGCCGGCCAGTAGCCTCCCGCGGCGAATCGAACGAAGGGAATTCCCATGTCCGCGAGGTGCGCGAATCCTTCGCGGAAGGAGTCGTCGTCCGCACGATCCAAGGTGCGCCAGAAGCAGTCGACGTAGTTGACGCCGATCCCGGCCCAAGGGCGGCCGTCGCGCAGGAGGGTGCCATCCTTGCGTATCGCCAGCGCCATGGTGTGTTCTACGGAGCGAGTGGCGCCGTTGTCAAGGCGTCGATTGCCCGGGTGCGCCGCCGCGGGGTACACTGCCCCGAACGTTTCCCGGTGCCGACGGAGAAGAGTAGGCGTCGACGCGGCGTCAGAGAGCGGGGATCCAGGCTGCGAGTCCCCGTCGCCCGCGGATGTCCGAAGGTCGCTCCCGAGCCGGGCGGGTGGGTCCGTGAAAACCCGAAGAGTGCGGAGGGCATTCCTCCGAATCAGGGTGGTACCGCGCGGTTCCCCGGTTTTCCGAGGTCCTGCGTCCCTGGGGCGGCCGTGCGTGGCCGAATGCTCGAGGGGCGTGGGGCTTTTTTCTTTGCGCTCCGTGCCGGAAGGACCTTTGCGATGGAATTGCCGACCCGTTACGAACCGCATGCCGCCGAGGCGGCCATCTACGCGCGCTGGCTGGAGGCCGGCTGTTTCCGCTCGGTTCCCGATACGCGCCCTCCGTACTGCATCACGATTCCGCCTCCCAATGTCACGGGGGCATTGCACCTCGGACATGCGCTCAACAACACCATCATGGACACGCTTGGCCGTTGGAAGCGGATGTCGGGATGCAATGTCTTGATCCTGCCCGGCACCGACCATGCGGGAATCGCAACGCAAAGCGTGGTGGAGAAGCGCATCGCCTCGGAGGGATTGACGCGACACGATCTGGGACGAGAGGCGTTCGTGGAACGGGTCTGGGAATGGAAGCACGAGTACGGCGACCGGATCGTGCGCCAGATGATGCGCCTCGGTTGCGGATACGATTGGGACCGGCTCCGCTTCACCATGGACGCGCCCTACGTGGATGCGATCATGACGGTCTTCGGGGATTGGTACGCGCGGGGGTACATCTACCTGGGCGAGCGGATCGTGAATTGGTGCCCGCACCACCGCACCGCCATCTCCGACATCGAGGTCAACCGCGAGGACGAGGCGGGCCATCTCTGGCATTTGCGGTACCCCTACGCGGACGGTTCGGGCGAGATCGTGGTGGCCACCACCCGGCCCGAGACCATGCTCGGAGACACCGGCGTGGCGGTGCATCCGGACGACGCGCGGTATCGGGACCAGATTGGGAAGCAGGTTTTGCTTCCGCTGACGGGGCGAACCATTCCCGTGGTCGCGGACACGTTCGTGGATCCCGCGTTCTGCACGGGCGCCGTCAAGGTGACTCCGGCGCACGATCCGAACGACTTCGACTGTGGCCAGCGGGCGGGCCTTCCGACGATCACCGTGATTGGTCCGGACGGGGCGATGACGGACGAGGCGGGGGCGTACGCGGGATTGGATCGTTTCGCGGCCCGCGCCAAGGTGCTCGAGGATCTGGCCGCCGGGGGCTACCTCGTTGCCACCGAGGATCATTCCAAGGCGGTCGGCCGTTGCGATCGGTGCAACACGATCGTCGAGCCGTTGCTCTCCAAGCAGTGGTTCTGCCGCATGGCGGGCACGCCGATGGTGGACAAGGCCATCGAGGCGGGGCGCTCCGGTGAGATTCGCTTCATTCCCGAGCGGTTCCGGGACACCTATCTACGCTGGATGGAGAATCTGCGCGATTGGCCGATTTCGCGCGGACTTTGGTGGGGACATCGTTTGCCGTTATGGCGCAAGCTGGATTCGGACCCCGGCGAGCCGTCGTCGTGGGTTTTCGGCCGAACGGAGGCGGAGGCGCGCGCCGCGCTGGGGGCGGGTGACTTGGTGCAGTCGGAGGATGTGCTCGACACGTGGTTCAGCTCCGGACTGTGGCCGTTCGCGACCCTCGGTTGGCCCGAACCAACGGAGAGCCTGAAGTACTGGTACCCGACCTCCCTGCTTTCGACGGCCCAGGAGATCCTTTATCTGTGGGTGGCGCGGATGGTGATGACCGGCGAGTACTTCCTCGACGAACGTCCCTTCGACGATGTCTACATCCACGCGACCATTTTGGACGAACACGGCCGGCGTATGAGCAAATCCAAGGGGAACGGCATCGACCCGGTGGATTTGATCGACCTTTACGGTGCGGACGCGCTGCGTTTCGCCCTGATGCGCGAGGCCGGGCAGCGCCAGGATATCCGGGTTCGACCCATTCGCGACGGACGTCAGGAACAGGTCGAGCAGGCGAGGAATTTCTGCAACAAGATATGGAATGCGTCCCGTTTCGTGTTGATGAACCTCGAGGGCTTCGTTCCTCCGGCGGATGATCCGCGTCCGGTGGAACTCGTCGACCGCTGGATCTTGTCGCGGCTCGATGCGACCGCCGCGGCGGTGAACCGGGCGTTCGCCGAGTATGCGATGGACGACGCGGCCCGCGCCCTGTACACGTTCGTATGGGATGACTTTTGCGACTGGACCATCGAGGCCGCGAAGCCGCGCCTCGCCGAGGGCGATCCGGGCGTGCGCCACATGCTTTGGCACGTCCTCGAACGTTCGCTGCGCTTGCTCCACCCGATCCTCCCGCACCTGACGGAGACGATTTGGCAAGTCTTGCCGGGCGCGTCGGAGCGGGCCGGGGTGGAATTCCTCATGCAGGCTCCGTTTCCCGCGCCGGTCGGGGCCGAGGACGCCAAGGCGGAGGAGGAATGGCAGTGGGTGCGCGAGACCACGGTCGCGATCCGGACCGTGCAGGCGGAGAACACCCTGCGCAAAGGCGGGGATGCGCACGTTTTGGTCGGGGATGCCGGGATCGCGGCCATTCTGCGCAGCAACGCGCCGCTGATCGAATCCCTGACCCGGACCAAGGTGCGTTTCGATGCGCCCGTCGGCGAGACATTCCTGGCTCCGTTGCGCTTCGGCGAGGTGCGCCTGCCGCGTCCCGAGGCGAGCCCCGAGGAGGTCGCAGCCGAGGTGGTTCGCATCGAGGCAGAACTGTTGAAATTGGCCAAGGAGATCGAGGGAATCGAAGCGCGGCTGGGGGATCCCCGGTTCGCGGAACGTGCCCCGGAGGCGGTGGTCGTCAAGACCCGGACGCAGCATGCGGAGTTGTTGGAACGACGTGTGGTGCTCGAGGAGCGGAGGGCCGTCCTTTCCCGTTGATCCGGGAAGGGACGATCCCTGCGTTCGCGCGGTCCGGGTGAGGAATATTTCACGTTCCTGCGCCACCCGCGCCGGGTATGGAATACGATATGCCGGTGGCCATGGTGATGGAGCAGGAAACGTCGCAGCCGGGTGCCGCTTCGGTGGAGCCGGCCAGGGAATCGCCCCCGACCATTTTGGTGGTCGAGGACGACGCGGATATCCTGCGCCAAATCGCTTTCAACTTGGAACGTCGCGGGTACGGGGTTCGTACCGCCATTACCGGCGAGGAAGCGTTGCGGGTGATGTTGCAGGTCCGGCCGCACCTTCTCATCACGGACATCATGATGCCGGGCATGGACGGATACGAGTTGGTGGAGACCTTGCGGCGTGACCCCGAGCTTGCGGATCTTCCGGTCATCATGCTGACCGCGCGGTCGGAGGACGTGGACGTGACTCGGGGGTATGCCGCGGGTACCGACCTCTATCTCACCAAGCCCTTCCGGCCCGCCGAACTCCTCGCGTTCGTGGATCGCATCCTCTCCCTTTGATGTCGGTGGCTTCCGGGATGGGAAGGGAATCCGCGCGTCTTCGGCGAACGGACGGCCCGTGACTCCCCGTGTCCATGCCACCGGCCTGACCATGCGTTTCGGCACGGTGGACGTGCTTTCGGACGCGGACGTCGACCTCTTTCCCGGCGAGATCCACGCCTTGGTCGGCGAGAACGGGGCCGGCAAGTCCACCCTCGCCAAGATCCTCGGCGGGGTGCATCGTCCCCGCGCAGGGCGCATCGTGGTGGATGGGACCGAAGTGTCGTTCCATGGGCCACGCGATGCGGCGTCGCGCGGCATCGCGTTGATCCATCAGGAACCGTTGACGTTTCCCGACCTGAGCGTCGCCGAGAACATCTTCATCGGTCGTCAGCCCCGTCGCGGCGGTCGGGTCGATTGGGCGCAAATGCGCCGCGAGGCGGCCCGATTGTTGGATGCGCTCGGTGTGTCGCTCGATCCGGCGGCGCCGGTGCGCGGATTGTCCGTGGCCGACCGGCAGATGATCGAGCTGGCCGCTGCGCTTTCCGTGGACGCGCAGGTGTTGCTCCTCGATGAAACCACGGCTTCCCTGACGCCCGGTGAAGTGGGCCGTTTGGCGGAGGTGTTGCGCCGCTTGAAGTCGGAAGGCAAGGCGATCGCCTTCATAGGCCACCGTATGGAGGAGATCTTCGCGTTCACCGACCGCATCACCGTCCTGCGCGACGGCCATGTCGTGGGCCGGGCGAAGACCGCCGAGACCTCGGTGGATGAAATCCTGCGCTGGATGGTCGGGCGCGATGTGCTCGAGGTCGACGGTGGGTCCGGGCGGGAGTTCGGGGAACCGTTGCTCGAGGTGTCCGGATTGGCCCGCCGACCGCGGTTCGAGGATGTGTCCTTTTCACTGCGGGCGGGGGAGATCGTGGGGCTCGCCGGCTTGGTGGGGGCGGGGCGCACGGATGTCGTGCGGGCGGTCTTCGGACTCGATCCGGTGGATTCCGGGGTGATACGAATCGCCGGCGAAACCGTGCAAATCGGCAGTCCGTCGGAGGCGATGCGTCGCGGACTCGCGTTGGTGCCGGAGGACCGCCAGCAGCACGGCGTGCTCATGCCGTGGTCCATCGAAGATAATGCGTCCCTCGCCATCCTGCCTCGGTTGGCGAAGCGGGGTTGGTGCGACGATGCCGCGGCCCGTGCCGAGGCCGGTCGGTCGGCGGAGCGCCTCGGCGTGAAAATGCGGGGATTGGAGCAACCGATTCGGGAGCTTTCCGGCGGGAATCAGCAAAAGGTCGTGCTCGGAAAATGGTTGTCGACCCTTCCTAAGGTCTTGTTGCTCGATGAGCCCACCCGGGGCATCGATGTCGGTGCGAAGGCGGAGGTTCACCGGGTGATCCTCGAATTGGCCGCGCAGGGAATGGCGGTGCTGATGGTGTCGTCCGATTTGCCCGAGGTGCTCGCGCTCTCGGACCGTGTTCTGGTCCTGCGCGCCGGCCGATTGGTGGCGGAATTCGCGCGCGGCGAAGCCACGCCGGAGCGCGTGATCGCGGCCGCGTCGGGGGTTGCGTCATGAACTTCGCCGCTTTGCTGCGCCGTCGCGAAGTGTCTTTGGTGATCGCCCTCGTGGTGGTGGCCTGCGCTGCGACGGCGCGTGAACCGCGATTCGCGACGCCGGAGAATATTCGTTCGATCCTGTTGTGGATGCCGCTGCTGGTGGTGGCCGCGATGGGGCAAATGGCGGTCATCCTGACGCGCGGCATCGATGTTTCGACGGGTTCGACGATGGGACTCGCCGGGATGGCCACCGCCATGTTGTTGCGCGACCACCCCGAGGTGCCGGTCCTGGCCGCGGCGGTCTACGGCACGGGGGTCGGAGGCGTGCTGGGCGCGGTGAATGGGGCGCTGGTGGCGCGTGCCCGCATTCCCCCGATTGTCGCGACCTTGGGAACGCTGGGTGTTTACCGGGGTTTGACGTTCTGGATCAGCCAAGGTCGGCAGGTCGACGAGTACCAATTGCCCAAGGCGTTGTCCGAGTGGTCGCTCACGGGTCCGGGCGGTCAACCGTGGGTGCCGTGGGTGGTGTTCGCCGCCGCCGGGGTCGCCTTCGCGATGCATTGGTTCCTCACCTGGACCCGCACCGGTCGCGACGTGTATGCGCTGGGCGGAAATCCGGACGCGGCGGCGCTGCGCGGCATTCCCACCGCACGGATCACGTTCCTGGCCTATGTCCTTTCCGGTGCTGCGGCGGGGCTCGCCGGCGTGCTCTACACGTCGCGGTTCGGCAACGTCAATCCCGCGCAGATCGGATCCGGGTTCGAACTTCAGGTCATCGCGGCAGCGGTCATCGGTGGGGTCAGCGTGTTCGGCGGGGTGGGTGGCGCGCCGGGGGTGACCCTCAGCGCGTTGCTGCTGGGAACGGTGAACGTGGCGCTGACGGTGCTTGCGATCGCGGGCACGTGGCAGACGGCGGTGTACGGCCTCGTGCTGTTGGTGGCCGTGCTCGCCGACGAGCGGTTTGCGCGCAATGTGCGTCGGAAGGCGGGGGAGGCCACATGATGCGTCGCCTTGCCGGGCGGCACGGTCCGGAACTCGTCGTGGTGGTCCTTCTGGTGGTCGCGTTCGTGGCCAGCGCCGCGTGGGAACGGCGCTTCCTCGATGTCGCGTACCTTTTCGATCGCACGACGTTGTCCACCGAAGTGGGGTTGATGGCCCTCGCGATGACGTTCGTCATCGTGGCCGGCCACATCGACCTGTCCTGCACCGCCATACTCGCCTTGGTCGCGGCGGTGTCGACCACGTTGTTCCACAAGGCCGGAGTTCCGTTGCCGGTGCTCGCGGTGCTGGCGCCGGTGATGGGTGGGCTGCTCGGCTGGTTGAACGGCGTGCTGGTGGCGCGTGCCAAACTGCCGTCGTTGGTCGTTACTTTGGCCACCATGGCGCTTTTCCGCGGCATCGCGCAGATCCTCCTCGGCGATCATTCACTGTCGATCCCGGCCAATTTCCAGGGCATCGAGCGGTTGACGATTCCGCGCACCTATTTCCACGTGCCGTTGCTGATGTACCTCGGGGCGGCGGTGGTGGCGGGACTCGTGCTGCATCGCACGGTTTTCGGCCGCTGGACGACCGCGATCTGGGTGAATCCGGAGGCCGCGCGCCACGCGGGAATTCCGGTGGGTCCGGTGCTCGAGCGATTGTTCATCCTGTCGGGCGTGGTGGCGGGCATCGCCTCGGTCACGATGGTCTCCCGGCTCGGCGTTGCCCGATTCGACCATGCCCGCGGGTTCGAACTCGATGTGATCACCGCGGTGGTGCTCGGGGGAACGTCGATCCACGGGGGGCGCGGCACGATTTTTGGATCGGTGGTTGCGCTGGCGCTGATCGGGGTCGTTCAGACCGGCATGGGTGTGGCCGGGGTCAAGACCGAGTTCCAGATCGCGGCGATCGGCGCGTTGCTGCTGGGTGCCGTATTGCTTTCGAACCTCACCGCGCGCCGACGCTGAACCGGGCAGGAAGGGAACTGGCCCGCCTGCGGTGAAGTGTCGGGCACCATGGTCCGAAAGACATTCCTCGCCGCCCTGGGCATTTCCGCCCTGCTCGGCTCGCTCGTCGTTGGTTGCAAGCCCGAATCCGCCCCTGCGGGTGGCTCCGGTGGGGCGGGCGCTTCCGGTGCGTCCGCAGGCAAGGTTCGCGTCGTCTTCATTCCCAAGAACATGGGCAATCCGTATTTCGACGGAATCGCCAAGGGCATGGAGGAGACCTGCAAGGAACTTGGCGTCGAATTCACCGAAACGGGTCCCGCGCAAGCCGACGCCACGTCGCAGATTTCCTATATCAAGGACGAAGTCCAGCGGGGTGCGAGCGTCATCTGCATCGCCGCGAACTCCGTCGACGCCTTGAATGCCACGTTCGACGAAGTCCGCGCCAAGGGCGTCAAGGTGGTCACGGTCGACGCCGACCTGACGGGCAACGAGAGCCACCGCGATGCGGGCGTTTTCGCGACCGACTGGGATGCGCAGAGCGCCCAGATGGTCGACACCGTGGGCAAGGCGATCAATTACGAGGGCAAGGTCGCGATCCTGTCCGCCACCACGGACGCGCCGAATCAGAATTACTGGATCGGCAAGATGAAGGAAGTGTGGAAGGACCCGAAGTACGCGAAGATGCCGCTGGTCGAGGTGGTTTACGGCGACGACAAGCCGGAAAAGTCGGCCACCGAGATGGAGGGCCTGCTCACGAAGTACCCCGACCTTCGCGGAGTGCTCGCTCCCACCACCGTCGGCGTATCCGCCGCGGCCAAGGTTGCGCAGCAGCGCGGCGTTTACGTGGGGGGACCCAATGCCAAGGGCGGTGGCGTCGTGGTCTTCGGACTCGGAATTCCGAATCAGATGCGCAACTTCATCAAGGAAGGCGTGACCCCGCAGATCATGCTTTGGAGCCCGGTCGACATGGGCACGGTCGCCGCGCACCTCTGCGTCGCCCTCGCCAAGGGCGAGGTCAAGGCCGAGAAGGGCGCGAAGTTCAAGGTGGGCAAGATGGGCGAACGCGAAATCGTCGATCTGAACAAGGTGATCGTCGGACCGCCGGTCATTTTCACCAAGGACAACGTCGACCAGTACCAGTTCTGACCGCTGGCGCACCAAGCGCGACGCCCCGGAGGCAACCTCCGGGGCGTCGATTTTATGGATGGCCGGACGCGGCTCAGGTGCCGGCGGCGACGGTCCCCCGCCGCTTTTCGAGCAGCGCGAGGTATTCCTTGGAGACGACCTTGGCGAATCGGAGGCATTCCCGGTCCCAGTCCGCGAGAATCGCCTTGGCACGCGGGCTTCCGGTCGTTTCGGCATGGCCCGCGACAAGCGATCGGACCAGTGCCCGGTCCTCTTCATCGAGACTGCGACCCAACACGAGGTTGGAACCACCGTTGAGCCGACCCTCGAGGGAGCGTTCGGTATCCCAAACGTACGCGGTGCCTCCGCTCATTCCCGCGCCGAAGTTGCGTCCGGTGGGTCCGAGCACGACGATGGTTCCGCCGGTCATGTATTCGCAGCCATGGTCGCCCACGCCCTCGACGACCGCCTCCGCGCCCGAATTGCGCACCGCGAACCGTTCGCCGACCGTGCCCGACAGGAACGCCCTCCCGCCGGTGGCTCCGTAGAGGAGCGTATTGCCCGCGATCACATTTTCCTCGGGTTTGAAACCGGCCCCCACGGGCGGGAAGACCGCTATCGATCCCCCCGACATTCCCTTGCCCAGATAGTCGTTCGCATCTCCTTCGAGCGAGAGCGAGATTCCCGCCGCGAGGAAGGCGCCGAAGCTTTGACCGCTCGATCCGCGGAAATGGACCCGGATGGTGTCGTGGGGGAGACCGTCCTCGCCGTGGCGCTTGGCCACCTCTCCGGAGAGCATGGTGCCACAGGAGCGATTGTGGTTCGCGATGGGCAGGGAGAAGGACACCGGGGTGCCGTTCTCGAGCGCGGGGCGTGCTTGTTCGATGAGTTGGAAGTCGAGCGCGCCATCGAGTCCGTGGTCCTGGGCTTCGACGCAGCGCACGGCGGCTCCCGCAACGTCGGCGCGGAAGAGGATGCGCGCCAAATCGACTCCGCGTGCCTTCCAGTGGCGCACGGCCTCCGACGTGTCGAGGCGATCGCTCCGGCCGATCATTTCATCGACCTTCCGAAAGCCCATCTCCGCCATGATCCGGCGCAGTTCCTCGGCCACGAAGAAGAAGTAATTGACGACGTGCTCGGGCTTTCCGGCGAATTTGCGGCGCAGGACCGGATCCTGCGTGGCGATGCCGACCGGACAGGTGCCGAGATGGCAGACGCGCATCATGATGCAGCCCTGGGCGATCAGCGGCATCGTCGAGAAGCCGAATTCCTCGGCTCCGAGCAGCGCCGCCACCGCGACATCGCGGCCCGTTTTAAGCTGACCGTCGGCCTGTACGACCACGCGCCCGCGGAGGTTGTTCATCACCAGCACCTGCTGGGTTTCGGCGAGTCCGAGCTCCCAGGGAATGCCGGCGTGCTTGATCGAGCTGAGCGGGGAAGCGCCGGTTCCCCCTTCGTATCCCGAAACCAGGATGTGGTCGGCGTGCGCCTTGGCGACACCCGCCGCGACGGTGCCCACGCCCACCTCGGACACGAGTTTGACGCTGATCCGCGCCTCCGGATTGACATTCTTCAGGTCGAAGATCAGCTGGGCAAGGTCTTCGATCGAGTAGATATCGTGGTGCGGCGGCGGGGAGACTAGGGTGACGCCGGGGGTGGTGTGACGGATACGGCCGATGTAGTCGTCGACCTTGTAGCCGGGAAGCTGCCCGCCTTCACCCGGTTTGGCCCCTTGGGCCATCTTGATCTGCAACTCGTCGGCGTTCACCAAATAGTGCGTGGTGACTCCGAACCGACCCGAGGCGACCTGCTTGATCGCGGAACGGCGCGCATCGACGAAGCGTTCGGGATCTTCGCCCCCTTCACCCGTGTTGGACTTGCCGCCGAGCTGGTTCATGGCCATTGCCAGACCTTCGTGCGACTCGCGCGAAATCGAACCCAGGCTCATGGCCCCCGTGCAGAATCGCCGAACGATGGTGGAGGCGGGCTCCACTTCGTCGAGCGGGACGGGCTCTGCGGGCACGAAGCGCATGAGGGCGCGCAGGGTGGACGCCTGCGCAGCGGACTCGTTCACCGCGTCCGAGAATTCCTGGAACGTCGCGTAGCCACGGCGCGTGTCGGGATTGCGGACGGCCTTTTGCAGCGTTTCGACCGTTTCGGGGTTGATCGCGTGCCGTTCGCCGTAGCGCCGCCATTGGTACTGGCCGCCGGGATCGAGTTCGAAATCGGCGGGAAGGGGTTCGGCCGGAAAGGCGGCGTCGTGGAGCTGGCGCAATTCGCGCTCCATGTCGGCGAGTTCGACGCCCTCGATGCGGCTGGGCGTGCCGGTGAAGTAGCGCTCCACCACCGACGAAGCGATGCCCACGGCCTCGAAGATCTGCGCGCCCCGATAGCTCTGGATCGTCGAGATGCCCATTTTGGACATGACCTTGAGCAGGCCCTTGTTGACCCCCTTGACGAAGTTCCGCGATGCGGTTTCGAGGGAAACGCCGGCGAGTATGCCTTGTTGGATCAGGTCGGCGTAGGTTTCGAACACCAGATAGGGGTTGACGGCGCTTGCTCCGTACCCGAGCAGGCAGGCGAAGTGGTGCACCTCGCGCGCTTCGCCGGATTCGACGATCAACGCCACCTTGGTGCGTGTTCCTTCGCGGATGAGGTGGTGGTGAACGGCCGAAATGGCGAGCAGCGAGGGGATCGGTGCGTACTCGGGGCCGGTCATTCGATCGGAGAGCACGATGATCGCGAAGCCGCGTTCGACCATTTCCGATGCCTTGCGGCAGAGCCGTTCGACCGCGCGCTCGAGTTCTCCCGCCGGTCGATCGACCCGGAAGACCGCGTGGAGGGTTTCGGTGCGCACGTCGCGCAGGCGATCGTCGTCGAGGATTCTTAGTTTTTCGAGGTCGACATTGGTCAGGATCGGCGAATGGATCTTGACCATATGGGCGTTCTCCTCGGTGTCGTCGAGGAGGGAACCATCCTTGCCGATGTAGTCGGCGAGGTCCATGACCAGGGATTCGCGGATCGGGTCGATCGGGGGATTGGTGACCTGCGCGAAAAGCTGTTTGAAGTAGTTGTAGATGGGTTGTGGGCGGTGCGAGAGGACCGCGAGCGGGGTGTCGGTGCCCATGGAACCGAGGGTTTCCTCGGCGGCGAGGGCCATGGGCGCGATGAGGACCCGCACCTCCTCGGCCGTGTAGCCGAAGGCCCGTTGCCGGGCACGCACGGTCTCGTGTTCCACGGTCGGCACGTCGCGCGGTTCGGGCAACGTCGGGAGGTCGATTCGGTTCTCCTCGAGCCAGCGTCCGAACGGATGCAGGTTGCAGACCTCCGCCTTGACCTCGTCGTCGGAGCGCACGCGTCCCATCTGCGTGTCGACCAGGAAAATGCGTCCCGGCTGGAGCCGTCCCCGCTCGCGGATACGTTCCGGTTCGAAGGGAATCACCCCGGTTTCGGAGGCGAGCACCACCAGGTCATCGTGGGTGACCGTGTAGCGCGCCGGGCGCAAGCCGTTGCGGTCGAGGACCGCCCCGATCCGAACCCCATCCGTGAAGGCGACCGCTGCGGGGCCGTCCCAGGGTTCCATGAGGCAGGCATGGTACTCGTAGAAGGCGCGGCGCACCGGGTCCATCAAGTCGTTGCCCGACCACGCCTCCGGGATGAGCATCATCATCGTCTGGGCGAGCCCGCGACCGGCTTGGAGCAGCAATTCGACGGCGTTGTCCAGCGACGCCGAGTCGGAGCCCTCGCGGCTGACCAGCGGAACCAGTTTGGCGAGGTCGTCGCCGAGCACGGTGGACGTCAGGCCGGCCTCGCGCGCGCGCATCCAGTTGCGGTTGCCGTTGATCGTGTTGATCTCGCCGTTGTGGGCGATGTAGCGGTAGGGATGCGCCAAGGGCCACGAAGGGAACGTGTTGGTGGAGAAGCGCTGATGGACGAGGGCGATGGCGCTTTCCATGCGCGGATCGACCAGATCGGGATAGTACAGCGGCATCTGGTGCGGCAGCAGCAGGCCCTTGTAGATGATCGTGCGCGACGAGAGGCTCGGAATGTAGAACTCGCGCGGATTCGGGATGCCGGCGGCACCTGCGATCTCGGTTTCGATCACTTTGCGAACCACGTACAGACGCCGTTCGAAAACCTCGGCCGGGGTGGTCGCGCCGCGGGCGACGAAAAATTGGCGGATGACGGGTTCGGTTTCGCGGGCTTGCGGGCCGATGGACGACGAATCCACCGGAACATCGCGCCAGCCGAGGACGGATTGACCTTCCTTGCGGACCATCCGTTCCACGATCGATTGGCACTGGCGGCGCGATTCCTCTCCGCGAGGCAGGAACGCCATGCCGACGCCGTAATCGCCGGGTTCGGGCAGCGCGAATGGCGCCACGCCGCGCAGGAATCCGTCCGGCAGTTGGATCAGTATCCCGGCGCCATCGCCCGTCTCCGGATCGCACCCGCAGGCCCCGCGGTGCACCAGATTCTCGAGGATGCGCAACCCCATGCGCACGATCTCGTGGGACGCCTCGCCCTTCATCTGAGCCACGAATCCAACGCCGCACGCGTCGCGCTCCTGCGAGGGTTCGTGGAGGGATTTGCCCGTGTCGAAAACGCGGTCGGGTGTCACTCGGCTGGCCAGTCGTGTCGTCGTCGTGCCGGAGGATCCGGCGATTTCAAACATCGAGCATCCTGGCGTCCGTGCCGGGCCGACGCCTTCGCGTCGAGGCTCCCGATCGTCGTTGAACGGGACTGAACTATATCATGGCGGTCCCGGCACCCGCCAAAGCGCGGGTCGGTACAATGGGATGTGAACGGAGCGCCCGAAGAGGTCGGAGTGGCGATTGGTCGGTGGTTCGTGGAAGCCATGGACTGTCCGGTCGAGGAACAACTGATCCGCAACCGTCTGCGCCGCCTCGACCGGGTCGTGCGCCTCGAGTTCGACCTGATCGATCGGATCCTCACCGTGGGCTTCCGAGGAGATTTGACGGTGGTGGACTCGGCCCTCGCCAGCCTCGAACTCGGTGCCCGTCGCCTCGACGAGGCGTCGGCCGCCGCGAATTCGGGTCCGCGGCTGCCGCGCCGACGCGTGGCGACCCTGGCCGTGTCGGGTGCGCTGGCGGCACTCGCGGAGGCGGGGGCCTGGTGGCTCGAGGCGCGCGGAGTGCCGGGAGCGGACCATGCGCCCTTGGTGGTCGCCGCGGCCCTTGCGTCGCTGATCCTCTCCGGCCCGCAGACGTTCCGCAAAGGCTTGGCGTCGCTGCGCACCCGCACGTTGACGATCAACTTCCTGGTGACGCTCGCGGTCGCGGGAGCGGCGGTGCTCGGGCAATGGCCGGAAGCCGCCATGGCCTCCTGTCTCTTCACCGTTGCCGAGGCGATCGAGGGACTTTCGCTGGAGCGAGCGCGCGCCGCGCTGCGCACGCTGCTCGAATCCTCCCCCGAAGTGGCCGAAGTGGCCGGGGAAGATGGCCGTTGGGCCACGATCCCGGTGGGGGCGGTCGCGATGGGAGAGCGGGTCCGCGTTCGCCCGGGAAGCCGTGTTCCGCTCGATGGCCGGGTGTTGGAGGGCTTCAGCGCGGTCGACCAATCGGCGGTGACCGGGGAGAGCCTGCCGGTCGAGAAAGCGCCCGGCGACACGGTCTGGGCGGGTACCTTGAACGCGAGCGGGACGTTCGTCTTCGAGGTGGAGGCCACCGCCGGACGGACGACTCTCGACCGGATCGTGGCTTCCGTGAAGCGTGCGCAAGCCCAGCGGGCACCGATACAGCGCTTCGTCGATCGCTTCGCCGCGGTCTACACCCCGGCGATCGTGCTGCTCGCCGTGGCCATCGCCACCCTTCCCGCCCTCCTTTTGGGGGAACCTCCACGTCCGTGGGCCGAGCGCGCCCTGGTGCTTCTGGTCATCGCCTGTCCGTGCGCATTGGTGATCTCGACGCCGGTGACGGTGGTGAGTGGATTGACCGCCGCGGCGCGCGCCGGGTTGCTGATCAAGGGCGGAGCCTTTCTCGAAATGGCCGGCCGCGTGCGCACCGTTGCCTTCGACAAGACCGGCACCCTGACGACCGGAACGCCGGAGGTGACCGATGTGGTTCCGCTCGCAAGCGACGGGGATCCGCACGGACTGCTCCATCTGGCGGCGAGCCTCAACGCCGCTTCGGAACATCCGATCGCCGCCGCGATCGTTGCCGATTGCGCGCGTAGGCACGATTGCGATCCCCTGCCCGTCGCCGCGTTCGAGTCCCTCGTGGGACGCGGAGTCGTGGGCACCGTCGACGGTCTGCGCCTGTACCTTGGATCCCATCGTTTGGTCGAGGAAAACGCGATCTGCGGACCGCATGTCGAGGCGGTGCTGGACCGACTGGACCGGGAAGGGAAGACGGGTGTCGTGTTGACGTCGGCCACGGAAGCCCTCGCCGTGCTCGGCGTGCGCGACGCGCCCCGGACCGGTGCGGACGAGGCGGTGCGCGAGCTGCACGATTTGGGAATCGCGACCCTGCTGCTCAGCGGCGATGGTCCGGCCGCGGCGCATGCGGTGGGTGCCGAGGTGGGGATCGCCGATGTGCGGGCGGAGATGCTGCCGGAAGACAAATTGGCGGTGATCGAAACCTTGGCGGCGGCGGGGCCGGTGGCGATGGTCGGCGACGGTGTCAACGATGGTCCCGCGTTGGCCCGGGCGGACATCGGCATCGCGATGGGTCGCGAGGGAGCCGATACCGCCCTCGAGATCGCCGACGTGGCTTTGTTGCGCGGTGACATCGCCTTGGTGGCGGGATTCTTTCGACTGGCGCGTGCCACCGCATCCACGCTGCGCGCCAACATCGCCTTCGCGATCGCGGTCAAAGTCGTGTTCTTCGCGCTGGCGTTGGCGGGGAAGGCGACCCTGTGGATGGCCGTCCTCGCGGATGTCGGTGCCAGCCTGTTGGTGACCGCGAACGGGTTGCGTTTGCTCCGTTTCCGCTTCGAGCCGACCCTGAAAAAATAACGAGGTTCCGCCGAACATTCCCATGGGAAACGCGGCACGACCGCCTGCCCGGGGAGCCGTTTTTGGAAACCGCATCCGTACCCGCCTTGCGCATCGAAGGCCTGCAAGTGACCTATCCGGGACGTTGGTTCGGGCCTCGCAAACAGGCCGTGCGCGGCATCGACCTGACGGTGGGGAGCGGCGAGACCGTGGGCTTCCTTGGTCCCAACGGTGCCGGCAAATCCACCACCATCAAATCCGTGCTCGGCTTCGTCCGCCCGGATGCCGGATCCATTTCAATTTTTGGTCACGCGGCTGGTAGCACCCCGGCCCGCGGCGCGATCGGTTATCTGCCGGAAGTGGCGCTCTACTATCCGTACCTGACTCCGATGGAGACGCTCCGCCTGTACGGGCGATTGCAAGGCATCGCTGCCGCGGCGCTGCGTCGCCAGTCGCTCGAACTGCTAGAGCGCGTGGGTTTGGCGGGCAAGGAGAATAGTCCGCTCCGAACATTGTCGAAGGGGCAACAGCAGCGCCTCGGCGTGGCGCAGGCATTGCTGGGGAGCCCGCGCCTGCTGGTGCTCGACGAAGTGAGCAGCGGCATCGATCCGCTGGGGCGCCGCGAACTCCGCGACCTGCTGTGCGATGTCGGATCCAATGGGACCGCGATCTTCTTCTCCTCGCACGAACTCGACGAGGTCGCACACCTCTGCGACCGGGTGGTGCTGGTCGACCAAGGCCGGGTGGTCGAGGAGCGGCCCATGGACGCCGTCCTGCGCGCAGGGATTGGTTCCGCGCTCGAAACGTGGTTTGTCGACCGTTTGCTCTCGGACCGACGGACCGGAAAGGCGGCCTGAAATGGCAACGAGGAAATGGGTGGTCTGGAGCACGCTCGCGCATGCCGCCGTGCTCGACTCGTTGCGACGCAAGGATCTGGCGGTGGCCGGGATCCTCTCGGTCCTGCTGGTGGCCGGCGCCTCCGCGCTGGGGCGGTTCGGGGTTCGTGGTTTGGAACTCTTCCTCAAGGACGCCGCCCTCACCGTGATCGATCTGCTTGGGAGCGTGATGACGGTGCTCTTCGCCACGCGGCAGATTCCCGAGGAACTGGCCCGAAGGACGGTGCTCCCGCTCCTCGCCCGGCCGATCGGGCGCGGCGATTTCCTGATCGGGAAATTCCTAGGCGCGTGGACCTTGTCGATCGCGGCCCTCGGCATTTTCGGGGCGATCGTGGCCGGCATGGCCGCGTGCCTCGGGGTCTCGCTCGGCCTGGTCTATGTTCAGTATCTTCTCCTCAAGGCGCTCGCCCTCGGGGTGCTGTGCGCCGTATCCCTCTCGTTGTCGTGCTGGTTGACCGCCCCGGCCGCCACCACGATGGCGCTGGTGCTGGCGATCGGCACGGGAACCTTCGGGCGCGCGCTGATGCAGCTGGAAGGTTCCACCCACGGTTTCGTCCGCTTGACCTTCCGCGCGGCGTGGTTGCTGCTGCCTCAGTTCAACCTCTTCGATTTGAAGGAAAAGGTGTCGTACGGCTGGCCTCCTGTCGCGGGTTGGGTCGTTTGGGCACTGGCTGGGTACGGGTTGGTCCACGCGACGCTCTGGCTGTGGATCGCCCACGCGCGTTTCCGCCGGCAGGCCCTTTGATGCGTGCGCTCCCGATCGCCGGATTCGTCGTTGCTGGCGCCTCGCTGGCGGCGGCGACCGCCCTCGCGGGACGGATTCGCCCGGAAGTCGTGTCCACACCCCGAACGGGCATCGTCCGGGACCGGGTTGCGGACGCCGCGCGGTCGACGCTTTTCGGCACCTTCCGAACGTCGATGGCGGACTTCCTTTGGCTGAAGATGGATCGTGTCGTGCACAACGGGGTGGAGGTGCGTCCGGCCGCGGAACCCGCGGGCCACACTCGCGCATCCGATGACGAAGACCACGATCACGGACACGAGGAAACCGTCGTACGCCCCAAGGAGTCCGATTGGCGGGGGGTCCTGGGCGAGGTTGAACGGGCGACGCAGCCCTACGAGGCGATCGGCGGCCATGTCCATCGCGATCCGAGCGAAGCGCTGCCGCTCTTCCGGCTGATGACCACGGCCAACCCGCATTTCATCGACGGCTACGTGACCGGAGCCTACGTCCTTTCGCGGGACCCGGGCGGCCTGGACCGAGCGCTCGAATTCCTGCGCGAAGGGGCCACCAACAACCCCGAGGACCTGCGCATCGCATCGGCAATGGGCACGCTCCTCACGCGGAAGGCGCGTCGGTTCGACGACGCGTTGCCACACCTCGTGCGCGCCATCGAAATCGCGGCTCGACGGGATCCGGGCACGCTGACCGAGGACGAGCGGGACGCGTGGCAGGACGCGGTGCGTGCGCTTGCGACCGGACGGCTGCTGGCCGGCGACCGGGAATTCGCCATCCGCGCCGCCCGCGCGGGTCTGGCGCAATTCCCCGACGATCCGACGTGTCGCAGGGTGCTGGCGGACGCCCGGGCGAAATAGCGGACCGTTTCCCCACGGACGGGGTTGCGCCGGTGCGCGGAGGGACCGTGCCGCAAATCCCGCCCGGGGGTCAGGAAGGCGTCTTGATCCCGCCGAAGCGCCGTTCCCGACGCTGGAAATCGGCGATCGCCTCGAGCAGATGCGGGGTCCGGAAATCGGGCCACCGCGTTTCCGTGACATGGATCTCGGTGTAGGCCAATTGCCAGAGCAGGTAATTGGAGATGCGCAGGTCGCCCGCCGTGCGGATGAGCAGGTCCGGATCGGGCAGCCCGGCGGTGTGCAGACCGGCCTCGAACATCCCGGCGTCGACGTCCTCCGGTCCGATCTTCCCCTCGGCTGCCAGCGCCACGAGGCGCCGCGCGGCGTGGAGGATCTCGTCGCGGCCCCCGTAGTTGAGGCAGACATTGAGCACCATGCCGGTGTTGTCGGCGGTCAGGCGGCGGTGTCGATCCAGTTCGGCCCGAAGCGCGGACGGCAATTCGTCGATGCGTCCGGAAAAGCGCATGCGCACCTGATTGGCGTGCAGATCGCGCAATTCGCGGCGCGCTCCCTCCACGAACAACTGCATCAAGCCGTCGGTTTCCTCGCGGGGCCGCGACCAGTTCTCGGTGGAGAAGGCGTAGAGCGTGAGCACCTCGACCCCGATATCCGACGCGGACCGGACGATCTCGCGGACGGATTGGTAGCCTTGGTGGTGTCCGAGCAAGCGGGGGAGTCCGCGTTCGCGGGCCCAACGCCCATTGCCGTCGCAAATGATCGCGATATGCCGCGGGAGGCGTTCGGGATCGATGACCGGACCAGTGGCCGGGCGAGCTGCGGGGACGATGCTCATGGTCATGTTTTTACTTTGCCCGGCAAAGTATACACCGGTTCACGGCGCGACGTTCCCGTGGGCGATGTTTTCAATTTCGGCATCGCCGCCCGCATTCCTCACAGGTGGCGCAGGTGCAGGCGCGCCTTGAGCACGGCATCCTCGACCGTCGGACCGTGACATTCGATGCGCACGGTGCGCGCGGTGCCCGGAAGAATGTGGAAACCATTGTCGGAGAGCGTCGGCTGCGGATCCATTCCCCGGAATCTCAGGGTGGTGAACGCGGCGAAGCGCTCCGCGGTGATGGTGGCGACACCCCCCTCGATGCGGACCTTGAGCCCGGGATCGGGAAGGCGCAGATCCTTGGGTTCGGCGAGGAAGAGGAACGATTCGCCGATCACGGTCCGGTCGTCCGCAACCAGCTGCGCGTGGGCGACCACCTCGGCCCCGGAGTCCGCCACGAAGCTGGGCACCGCGACACGCACGGCGGGTCCGGTCGTGCCTCCCGCACCCACGGTGAGGGGAACCTGCCCCCGGGTCACCGCCATGCCGTCGAACGTCAGGAGCCGCAATTCCAAGGTGCCCGTGACCATCGAGGCCATCTCGTTGACAACATGGGCCTCGATCGCCGAACCAACGCGTTCCATCGACACCAACACGTCCGCGTAGCTGCGACGCACCGCATGCCACGCGAGCTTGGGTTCGCCCGCGCTGTCCACCACCGACCACGAATGCGTCGGCCAGCAATCGTTGAGCTGCCAGAACAACGTTCCCCAGCACCGCCCGCGGCGCCTTCGCCAATGTTCGATGCCGAATTGGAGCGCCATCGCCTGGTTCGCCTGACCGTAGTAGATCAGGTCGGCGAAATCGAGCGGTTCGGGAAAGTGCATACCAATGTAGGCAAGGTAGTTCGCGTAGCCCTTGCGGGTCTTGTCATGCCACCGGGAAACCGTGGAATCCACCGTGTGGTCGGTTTCGGCCATGCAGGAATCCCAGGCGGCCGGGCCGGCGGGGGAGGCGAAGCCGAATTCGCTCGAAAAGCGGCAATTGCTCTTGGCGTAGTTGGTCCAGTCGCCGTTGCTGGTCGGCTCCTTGGCATGCCAAACGTTCCAGTAATGCGCCGTGCCGTAGTCCTCGTTCTGCGCGTTGCCTTCCCCGGCGTCGCCGTACGGGGTGTTCGGCAGGTACGGACGACCCGGGTCCTCGGCCGCGAGCACTTCCGGCAGCACCTCGTGGATGATTTTGTCTCCGAGGAAGCGCTTCGCCTGCTTGTCGCCCGACCACCGGCCTTGATGCAATTCGAGGTTTTCGTTCCCTCCGCACCACATCGCGAGGCACGCGCGATGGCGCAACCGCCGCACCGCGGCCACCGCCTCGGCGCGGACCTCGCGCACGAACAACGGATCGTCGTCGGGATAGCTCGAACAGGCGAAGGGAAAGTCCTGCCAAACCATCAACCCGAGTTCGTCGCAGAGTGCGTAGAACGTGTCGGACTCGAATTGGCCGCCGCCCCAGACACGGAGCATGTTGAATCCGGCGCGTTTGGCTTGGGTGAGCCGCTCCCGCAGCCGGGTTTCGGAGATGGCGCCGGGGAAAGATCCGTCGGGAATCCAGTTCGCTCCGCGCACGAACACATCCCGCCCATTGACCCGGAAACGGAAACCTTCGCCCGCGCCGTGCGGATCGGGTTCGCGCAGCAGTTCCAATTCGCGGAAACCGATCGAAAGGCCGTGATGGGCCGTGTACCCGTCCTCCGCTCCATCGAGGTGCCGAACCCTCAGGTTGAGCAGATACCGCTTCTGCGCTCCCATGCCGTTGGGATTCCAGCGCTCGACGCGTTGCTCGACGATCGTGGGCAGCGCGATGGTCCAAACCCCCTCGCCCGCGGGGACCGGCGCCGATGGCGTGTTGTCGCCCGAGGCGTAAAGGGCGGCGGACACCTCGAGGGCGGCGTCCGGGTCGTGCACCGCAACGGTCACCCGGCAGTCGATGTCGACCGTGTCGGGGCCCGTGAAGCGATGCTCGACGTTCCATTCCACGATTTCCGCCACGGGAACGGTCACCAGTTCGACCGCGCCATGCAGGCCCGCCGAAATGAGTTCGGGTCCCCAGTCCCAGCCAAACATGTACTGGGGTTTTCGCACGAACGCGCGGGGGGCGAAGTTGAAATAGTGGGGCCGTCCGCGCTCGGAGGTGCCGTCGCCAAGATAGGTGGACGCGCGCTGGCGCCCCGCAAGGAGGGCCGAATCGATCTCCACCCGGATTTCGTTCGCGCCCACGTGGACCACCTCGGTGACATCCACCTTCACGGGGACGAAGAAGTTGTTGGTTTCGGCGATGCGCTTGCCGTTGAGCAGCACGCGACCCACGGTGTCGATGCCGTGGAAAACCAGGAAATGTCGCCCGCGCCCACGTTCCGCAAGTTGCTCGTTGGTGAGGGTGAACGTCGTGCGCCACGTCCAGTCGGCTTCGTCCACCCAACGACAACCCCATTCGCCGAGCCGATGGAAGGGATCTTGGATCACGCCTGCGCGTACGAGGTCGAGATGGATCGCACCGGGGACGCGGGCGGGAATCCAGGTTTCCTCGCCGCCCGGGCCTTCAAAAAGGTCGCGTTCGGCTGGAATCCGCTGGGCGACTTCCCAGCCCGAGTCGATACGGAGGGTTCGTGTGGGCATGGCAAATGGATCCCGGTGTCCCGGGCATTGCCACTGTACCATCGGCCGATCCCGGGGTAAGGCAAAGGAATCCGACGTCGCCACGGAGAATCGCGCCCCCGTGATGCCTACCATTGCCGTCCTTCCCGGCGACGGAATCGGTCCCGAAATCGTGGCCGAGGCCGTTACCGTGCTCCGACTCGTCGCTCCCGACCTCTCCCTCGAGGAAGCCTTGGTCGGCGGGTGCGCCTACGATGCCACCGGGCACCCCCTGCCCGAGGCCACGCTGGCCCTCTGCGAGCGCAGCGACG
>JBJTRZ010000228.1:0-3208 GCA_046076415.1 Armatimonadota bacterium | reverse complement strand
CACCAGACCACCAGCGTGTCCTCGAGCATCCCGCGCCGCTTCAGGTCGGTGAGCAGCGCCGCGATCGGGCGGTCGGTCTCGGCGGCGAAGCCGCGGTGGTTGGCGGCGATGTTGGTGTGGCCGTCCCAACTCTTCTCGTTCTCCTCGCCGCCCGAGTAGAGTTGGATGAAGCGCACCCCTTTCTCGGCGAGGCGGCGGGCCATCAGACACTGGCGGGCGAACGGACCGCACTCGGGCCGGTCGACCCCGTAGAGCTCGCGGATCTCCCGCGGCTCCCGCGCGATCTCCAGCGCGTCGGGCGCCGCCATCTGCATCCGGTAGGCAAGTTCGAAGGACTCGATCCGGGCCGCGAGGCGCGGGTCCTGGTCGGCCCGGGCGAGGTGGCGGCGGTTGAGGCGTCCGAGCAGGTCGAGCTGGGCGCGCTGCGCGGTTTCGGGAAGGGCGCGCTCCAGATCGGCGATGGGCTGCCCCTGCGGACTGAGGGCGGTTCCCTGGTAGGCGCCGGGCAGGAAGCCCGAGCCCCAGTTCTGCGCGTAGCCCTTGGGCAAACCGCGCCCGAGCGTGTCGACCATCACCACGAAAGAAGGCAGGCTTTTGTTGAGGCTGCCGAGGCCGTAGGTCACCCACGCCCCGACACTGGGAAAGCCCATGCGGCTCATACCGGTGTTGATCTGGAAGAGGGCGGGCGAGTGGTTGTTGGTCTCGGTGAAGCAGCCGTGCAGGAACGCCATATCGTCCACGTGGGCCGACAAGTGCGGGAAAATCTCGCTCACCCACGCGCCGCTCTTCCCATGCCGGGCGAAGGCGAAGGGCGACTTCATGATCGGCCCCACCGAGTCGGCGAAGAAGCCCGTGGCGGCGTCGAAGCCCTTGAGCTCTTGGCCATGAAGCCGCTCCAAGGCGGGCTTGTGGTCCCAGGTGTCCACTTGGCTCGGGCCGCCGTTCATGAAGAGCCAGATCACCCGTTTGGCCTTGCCGGTCGGCGACACGGCCCGAGCTTCGTCGTCGAGCAGGCCCGCCAGGGCGACCGTGCCGAATCCGGCTCCGGCGCGCCGCAGGAAGTCGCGGCGGCTCGGGCGGGCGAGGAAGTGGGGAATACGTTCAGTCGACATAGGCGAACTCGTTGCTGGCGAAAAGGACCTGGCACAGGTCGGTCAGGGTGCCGCCGCGGTTGAGGAAGGCGAGTCCGTCGGAGAGTTCGGCGGTGGCGGGCTCCCGCGCGAGGGCCAGGCGGTAGGCGCGCCGGATCGCTTGGGCGGGATCGCCGGGGGCATCGACCCGGGCGGCGAAGGCGCGCGCCCAGCCGCGGACCTGCGGGTTGTTCATCAGGATCAGGGCCTGGGGCGCCACGGTGGTGCTCTGGCGCGCACCGACGCTCTGCAGGGCGTTGGGCGCGTCGAAGGCGCTCAGGAAGGGCACGAGCCGGCTGCGCTTGAGGAAGAAGTAGATCCCGCGCCGGCGCATCGCCTCGTCGAGGGTGCCCGGCCCGTACAGGGTCGGGTCGAGTTGACCGGCCACCAGCAGCATCGCGTCGCGCAGGTTCTCCGCTTCCAACCGACGACGGGCCGCACGGGAGAGCCAGCGGTTGTCGGGGTCGCGGCGCGCCTTGTCCGGGGTGACCGCCGCGCTCTGCCGGTAGGTGCGCGAGAGGACGATGCGGCGGATCAGGGGCTTGAGGCGCCAGCCGTCGCGGATCAGGTCGGCGGCGAGGCGGTCGAGGAGTTCGGGATGGGTCGGGCGCTCCCCCTGATGCCCGAAGTCCGAAGGGGTGGCGACGATCCCGCGTCCCAGCAAGCGCTGCCAGAGGCGGTTGACCACGACTCGGGCGGCGAGGGCGCCGGCGCCCTTCTCGGGGTCGACGATCCACGCGGCGAGGGCGCGGCGCTGCCCGCTGGTGCGACCCCCGACCGCGGGGACGGCGGGCCAGCGGCCCTCGGGAGCGCGGGCGAGGACACCCAGGAATCCGGGGGTGGCGACCTCCCCCTTTTTGTTCGGGTCTCCGCGCTTGAGGAAGTGGGTCTGTTCGAGGAAGTCGCCGCCCTGGGTGTGGGTGCGGATCGCGGGCACGCCCTCGGAGCAGATCATGCCGCGTTGCAAGGTCGGCTTCGGCCGCGCGGCGTCGTGGCGCGCCACCGCGTCGTCGAGCGCCTTCCACTGCGGGTCGTGGACCTTGAACCAATCGAGCCGACCCTCCGGGCCGTCGAAGGCCGCTTCGGCGCGCAGGGGCGCGTCGGCGACTCCCGCCAGCGAGATCCGGGGCCGCCCGATGCCGTGACCGACATTGTTGTTGAACTCGAGGCGCACGGTGACGATCGCGCCGCCCGGGATGTCCACCGGAGCCGCGGGCGCGAACGCGGCGACGTGGTCCTTGCCGAACTGCGGATCGACCGCCCAGGCGGTGAACGGATCGGCGTCGATCGCCGCGGCCACCGGGAGTCCGGCCTGTTCGAAGTCGGCGCGGGCCACGGTCAGCGGGACCGTCCGCTCGCCGACCCGCACGGTCAGGGCGCTGAGCGCGAAATTGCCGTTGGTGGCGCGGCCGGGCCCGCCCCCCACCATCAGCGACCGATCCGCGAGGGCCTCGATCCGCACGGCGGCGAGGCGCTTGAGGTCCGTCTTGAGCGCGAACGTGAGCGCCTCGCGCTCCGGGTTGACACCGCCCACCACGACCGAACCGTCGCCACGCGCGGTCAGGGTCGCGCCGCCCGCGGAGGTCATCCGCTCGATCCGGGGCAGGGTCCAGACCGGCGCGGGAGTTGCGGCCGGGGCGGCGGCGAAGCGGCCGGGCAGAACGTCGCGCTCCCAGGCGGCCCGCGCCGCCACGAGAGGTGCGCGCTCCTTCTCCCACGCCGCAATTCGCGCACGGTCGCCGTCGGGATCGGTCGGAACGTCCTGATCGGAGCGAACGGTTTTCGTGAACGTGGCGAGCATCCGATAGTAGTCGCGCGTCGGGATCGGGTCGTATTTGTGGTCGTGGCAGCGCGCGCAGCCCAGGGTCAGCCCCAGGAACGCCTGCCCGGTGACCGAAAGCATGTCGTCGAGCTCGTCGTAGCGCTCCTTCTCCACCTGGCTCTTGGTGATCTGGGTGGCATGGGTGCCCGCGCCGAGAAAGCCGGTGGCGAAGAGGGCCTCGGGATTGTCGGGGGAGATCTCGTCGCCGGCGAGCTGCCAGCGCACGAACGTGTCGTAGGGCAGGTCGTCGTTGAAC
>JBJTRZ010000227.1:0-3084 GCA_046076415.1 Armatimonadota bacterium | reverse complement strand
GTGCATGCGCGGAGCCTGACCGCGGCGCTCTCGTCCTCGAATCGCCGCGACTACGGGCTGACCACCTTGCGGCATGCCTCGGGAGTGATCAGCCATGTCGAATCCTGCTGGGCCGATCCCGCCACGGGGTACACGGCGTACGAGATCGCCGGCGATGCCGGACTCCTCGTCCATGATTCGCGCCGCGCCGCCACGTTGACCCTGTCGACCGACGCGACGCGATCCGCCGCCGCGCCGCTGCATCCCGACGACGATCCGTACCATCGACAAGCGGCCGAATTCGTGGCCGCGGTGCGGGAAGGCCGAAGCCCGCTCGCGGATGGACGGGCGGGACGCGACGCAGTACGGGTGGCGGCCGCCGCCGCATTGTCCGCACGAACGGGAAAGGCGGTGACGCTGTGAAACGGATCACGCTGCTGTCCGCGGCCCATTTGCATGCCGACAGCTACGTCGCCGAGTTGAAGGGGCGGCCGGATGTCCTGCTCGCCGGCGTCTGGGATCATGACGCGGCCCGGCGAGGTGCGGCGTCGGCACGGTATGGCATTCCGGAGTTGGCGGGAATCGACGAGGCGCTTTCCGGAGCGCATGGCGCGCTGGTATGTTCCGAGAACGTGCATCACGAGGATTTGGTGCTTCGGTGCGCGGAAGCCAAGGTGCCGGTGCTGTGCGAAAAGCCGCTGGCGACCACTCCCGACGCGGCGAAGGCGATGGTGGATGCGTGCGCCGCCGCGGGAATTCCCTTGATGACCGCGTTCCCCTGCCGATTCTCCGCCTCGTGGATGCGGTTCAAGGAAATGGTCGGCGGCGGAGCGATCGGCGAACTGTTGGCGCTCCGTGGCACCAACCAAGGAATGTGTCCCGGGGGGTGGTTCGTCGACAAGGCGCTCTCCGGCGGGGGAGCGGTCATGGACCACACGGTGCATGTGACCGACCTGCTGCGGGACCTGCTGGGCGACGAAGTGGAACGGGTGCATTGCGAGGCCGATTCGCGCCTGTTGCACGGGGGCTTCGACGATACGGGGTTCCTGACATTCGATTTTGTCGGCGGCACCTTCGCCACCCTCGACGCCTCGTGGTCGCGTCCGAAGAGCTTTCCAACGTGGGGCAACGTGACGTTGTACGCGGTCGGGACGAAGGGCACGCTGGAGATGGACATGTTCGCCCAGGATGCGGTGCTGTTCAACGATCGCGAGATGCGCGTGCGCAACCAGCATTGGGGCAGCTCGATCGATGGTGGGTTGGTGGATGCGTTCCTGACCGCGGTGGAAACCGGCGAAGTGCCGCAGGGCGCCGCCGACGGTGTGGACGGTCTGCGCGCGGTGGAGGTGGTGGAGGCGGCCTACGCCTCCGTGGCGTCCGGTTCGCCCGAATCGGTGCGGCGTCGCTGACGGGCGGAGGGCGTCGTGGAGTCTGAAAAGGCGGAATTCCTGGTCTGCCCTCCGCATCATCTCGCCCCGGTCGACGGTGCGTCCGCGTGGGACGACGGTCGAACGAGTCCGGACATTTCGGGGGCGTATTTCGAGTGGGGAAGTTTCCTGCAACGCCTCACGCGGGAAGCCGGCCGGCGGGTGGCGCAGGTCGATGCGGTGCGCGGGGCGCCGCTCATGGCGATGGCCAGTCGCGCCGGATTGATTCGCAATGGGATCGCCGTGCCCTCCTCGCACCGCGAGACGTGGCGCGACCGGGAGGCTCCCGTTTTTCGCGATACCTTCATGTCGGCCGGGTTCATTGTCGAAAACCTGCCCGAGGGAGTCGTGTTCGCCGGGGCGGCGGATGCGTGCTTCGACGAATCGGGAACGCTTTGGGTGGCCTACGGGCCGGACACCGCTCAAGACGCGCACTGGGCCCTCGCCGATATCTTCGGTTGCGAAATGCGCTCGTTGACCATGGCGAGTCGACGGTTCGGCAACCTCGAGCGCGCATTCCTGCCCCTGCCCGGTGGCCGACTGCTGTGGTACCCCCAAGGATTTTCGCCGCAAAGCGCCGAGTCGATACGCACGTTGATTCCGGAATCCCGGCGCTACGCGGTCGGCGAGGCGGAGGCGAATCTCCTCGCGTGCGCTTCGCTGGTTGCCGGAAGGCACATTCTCATGCCTTTTGCGATGGATCCCACGATGCAGTGGCTGCGCGACAATGGCTTCCAGCCCGAAATCGTGCCGATCGGACATTGGCGATTCTTCGGCGCCGGGGCGTCGTCGCTGGTCCTTCGATTGGATTGACGCAGGAACCCTCCGGCTTCCGCACGAATCGGTGGATATGTCCAAGAAGACGGTACTCGTACTGCACGGCTGGGGGGGCAACAAGCCCGAACACTGGCAGGAACATCTCGCAGCCAATCCCCCCGACGGGGTGGAAATCGTCGCTCCCAAGTTCCCGAACCCGGGACACCCCGATCCCGGCACGTGGATTCCGTTGATGGAGGAAACGTTCGAAGGCTTGGCCGGGGTGGCGGATTCCTTGACGGTGGTGGCGCACAGCCTTGGAGCGATCACTTGGCTCCATGTTGCGGCGCGCGCCAAACGTCGGATTGCCGACCGTGTCCTCCTCGTGGCGCCACCGTACGTGGTTCCCGGTATTCCGCCCTGGTCCGCGCCTCCTGGAGTCGACGCATTCTTCCCGCCTCCGCTCGATGCGGACGCGGTTGCCCGGGCGGCGCGCGAGGTGCATCTGGTCGGCGGAAACGACGACGACTACGCGACTTGGGAACAGATGGAGACGTACGCGAAGCGCCTCGGTATCGAAGCCACCTGCCTCCAGGGCGCGGGGCATATCAGTCCCTACTGGGGCTACGGGCGCTGGGAATGGGTCGAGCGCTGGTGCGCGGGCGAGGCCGAACTCCCTCCGTTGCCGAATGCTTGACATGGTGTTGTTTCCGGGCGACTGCCCCGCTTCATCGAGTGTTCGAGCTGCTCTCAAGCCATAAGCGTTTGCAATCGGGTACGCTCGCCACTTTGCCTGCGAAAGACGTTCAAACATGACTGGTTTTCGTTCGCAATCGCTTGACCGTCGGGGCTTCCTGCGGGGTGCCGCCGGTGGAGCGCTTTTGGCTTCCGGAGGAGTGGGGTGCGGTGGCGGCTCCGGTGG
>JBJTRZ010000226.1:0-4699 GCA_046076415.1 Armatimonadota bacterium | reverse complement strand
CCATCCATGCTCGAGACCAAAACCGGATCCGCACCTCCGGCATCGCCCAATCGGAACATCCCGCCGAAGGAGCCCACATCGGCGAGGACATTCGGCGTGAACGTGGAGCGGATGTGCTCCTTCATGCGCTGGACCGCCTCGTTGCCGGCGTTGATGTCGACACCGGCATCGGCATAGGTCACGGAAACGGGCGAATCCGCCATCTGCACTGTCCCTCCCCCGCATGGTGGGGATATCGTCGATCGACACATTCCCCGCGAATCGGAGCCACTTGGGCCGCAAACAAAACGGCCCGCTTACGCGGACCGTTGGCATCGGGGCGAGAGGATTCGAACCTCCGACCTCTGCGACCCGAACGCAGCGCTCTACCAAGCTGAGCCACGCCCCGAAGAGGTCGACACCGGGCTGGGCCCGGGCGCGGATGAAGTCTATCATGGGGCCATGGGAGTCGCAAACAAATGAAGCTCGCGGCCATCGATGCCGGAGGAACCTCCGTTCGCGTGCGAATCGTCGATACCGCATCGGACCAAGAGGTATGCGAATGGAAGGAACGAGCCGCGCCGGATGGCGGACCGGACCCGGCCGTCGCGTTGTTGCAGCGTGGCGGCGGGATGTTCGACTCCATCTGTGCGGGCGTTGCCGGCGTATCGCGTGGTGGCCTGACCGAACGCTGGGCCCGAGCACTCGCGGCGCATGCTCCCCCCTCGGAAATCCACGTCGTGCCCGACTGGCGCATAGCGCTTGAAGGTGCGCTCCTCGGCGGGGACGGGGTCCTGTTGCAATCGGGCACGGGATCGATCGCGGTGGCACGATCCGGAGCGAACTGGGTTCGCGTGGGAGGGCGCGGCTGGGAGTATGGCGACGAAGGCTCGGGAGGCCACGCGACCGCCGAAGCGATCCGCAGAACACTCCGCGCGCTCGACGGCCTGATTCCCGCCACCCGTTTGACCACGGCCATCGCGATGGAGCTGGCCACGACGACGGCCGATTCCTTCGGCGAGTCCTGCCGCGAGCGCGCGCGGAGGGAGGGTCGGGGATTCCTGCTCCCCGTGTTGATTCGACTCGCCGAAGACGGGAACGAGGAGGCGCAGGGCCTGCTCACCGGGATGGCGGGATGGATGGCGCGTTTGGTGGTTGGAGCGGCGCGTCAGGTGGGTTTCGCCGACTTCCCGCCCTCCCGCATCGCGTACGCCGGAGGCATGCGCGCGGCGGACCCTTGGGTGCTTCCCACCCTGGAAACGGTGCTGCGGCGCACCTGGCCCGGGGTCGCCACGCAAGAACCCCTGTGCGATGCCCTCGAGGGGGCGGTGCGAATCGCGAGAACCTCCTTGCCGGGAAACGCCACGCGGGGCTAAACTGCATTTCCCGTGGAAAACGACAAATCCTTGCTCAAATGGTCGGTTGCCGCCGTTGCGACCGTGGTCGTCTGCTTTCTGCTCGGCTATTTCGTGTTGCCCAAGGGGCGCGACGATATGCCGGAGAAGATCGTCCAGGAACCCGCACCATCCCCTGCCGCCCAATCGCCCGCTCCATCCGCGGATACGACGCAGCCGGATCGCTTGGCACTGCGCGACGTGACGGCGAAGAAAGCCGAAGAGGAACGCGCGGAAGCCGATCGTCTTCGGAGCGACGCGGCCGCCACCCCGGCCGAACCCGGGAAGGAGGATCCCTCGGTCGATTCCGACTCGATGGTCCTCGAACCAGACAATGCGGCCGTGCCGCCTCCCGACGCGGATGCCGGACCTCCGACCAACGAGACGACGTCGCCGGGAGTGCCACCGGCGACCAATCCACCCGCGGCGCCGACCTCGGCGCAGGAACCGAAATCTCCCCCCGCCACCAAGCCGATTTCGGACCGGGCATCCGCACCAAGCACGGCCCCTTCGAAGACGCAAAGTCCGGAGCGTGTCCCCGAACGGCCGAATCTTCCCCCGAAACGTTCGGACAAACCCAAATCCGACGAAACGCGTTCCCGGCCCGACCGGCGACCGAAACTGTCGGAACCCGCCCCCCCGAAGGCGGAAGTGCGCCCCGCCGGGACCCGGGAAACGGTTCCGAATCCGGACCGATCGCAACTCCTGCGCGTCCGCGTCGGTGGCGTCGCCAAAAAACGGGCGGAGACCGATGCCGTCGTGAATCGACTCCGCGACAAAGGGTTCAAGCCGATGGTGCTTCCCTCGGACGGAGGCTACGTGGTGCAGATCGGAGCGTTCCGCGACCGTGCCGGAGCGGACCGGCAACGCGCCCTCCTGTCGAAGGCGGGGTTCGACGCGGAGATTCGATGATCGGACGCGCCTTCGATCGACCGGACGCCGGCTAGACCAATTCGCGCGGATCGAGCGCGTCCCGAAGACCGTCGCCCACGAAATTGAGCGAGAGCACCGTCAACGACAAGCAAGCGGAAGGCCACACCAGCAGCATCGGCTGGGAGCGGTAGTAGGCCAGCGCGTCGTTGATCATCCTCCCCCAGGACGGAATCGGTTGCTGGACACCGATACCGAGGAACGACAAGGTGGCCTCCGCCAGTATCACGCCGGCGGCATCCACGGTCACCGCCACGATCACCGGAGATACCAGATTCGGCAGAATGTGACGCAACAAAATGCGTCCATTCCCCGCCCCGAGCACCACCGCGGCTTCGACGAACTCGCGCCGTCGGAGCGAAAGCACCTGGCCGCGGACCAGACGCGCCAAGGGCGGCCAACCGGTGATCCCGAGGGCCAGTACGACGAGTCCAAGCGATTGATAGGGACCGGCATCCTTCGCACCGAGCGTCCCGAGCAGCAATACCGCGAGCAGGACATCGGGAAACGACAACATCACGTTCGTGGCACCCACCAGGGCGCTATCGATCCAGCCCCCAAAATAACCCGCCACCAACCCCACGGTGATGCCCAGCAGCACCACCACCACCTCGACCGCCAGCGCCACCCCGAGCGAAATCCGGACCCCCGACACCAACCGGGACAGGACATCCCTGCCGAGATCGTCGGTTCCGAGCAGGTGGGCCCCGCCCGGTGCCGCCAACCGATCCGCTGGAATCTGTTGCGCGAAGCCGTATGGAATCAAGACAGGCCCGATCGCCGCGGTGACCGCAAGCAAGATCAGGAAAACCACGCCCGCGAAGGCCAAACGATTAGCAAGGAGTCGACGCCAAACGGCACGCGCACTCATTTCGCCCGGCCTTTCGAACGGATCCGCGGATCGAGGACCCCGTACAGGACATCGGTGGCCAGGTTGATGACCACGAACCCGAAGGCCATGAGCAATGCCAATCCTTGAATCATCGGATAGTCGCGCCGCGTGATCGCGTCGATGGATTGATTGCCGATCCCGGGAATCCGGAAAAAGGTTTCCACAACGAACGAGCCGGACAGCAGATACCCGAAGGTCGTTCCCGCCGCCGTGAGGATCGGGGGAAACGCGTTGCGCAGCGCATGCCGCCAAAGCACCACGCGCTCCGGCAATCCCTTGGCGCGGGCCGTGCGAATGTAGTCCTGGGCAAGCACGTCGAGCATCGCGGAACGGGTCAGGCGCGCGATGAGCGCCGTGGATCGTGCGGCCAGCACGCCAACGGGAAGCACGAAGAAATGCCACGACATCCTCGATGCGTCCCCCAACGCGAACCCGTTGGGCGGCAAATCGCCTCGTTGCACTGCGAAAACCAAGACGAGCACCGGCGCCAGCACGAACGACGGTACCGCGACCCCCACCAAAGCCCCCCCCATCGCAACCCGATCCGGCCAACGGTTGGCACGCACGGCGGCGAAAATACCAAGGGGAACCCCGGTGACCAGCGAAAGGATCAGGGCAAGACCGGCGAGAGTCGCCGTATTCGGAAAGCCACGTGCGACCACGTCGCGGACCGGGGCGTTGTTGTTGAAATACGACTTTCCGAAATCCCCGCGCGTGACGATTCCCGAGACATAGTCGGCGTATCGCACGAGCGGAGGGCGATCGAGACCAAACGCTTGGCGAACCCGGGCCTTCTGCTCGACCGCGGCCCGCTCGCCGAGCATGATATCCACGGGGTCCGCCGGCGAGAGCGACGCGGCGAAGAAGACCAGGAACGAAACCGCAAAGAGCGTCGGCACGGCCAGACCGAGCCGCTGCAGCACCAGCCGAAGCATACCGGTGCTATTCGACCCGGGTGCCCACGTGGGGAAGATGCCCCTGCAGGCAATCGGCCAAATCCTTGACGCGGGGCTTCACCAACTCGACATCCCGCTGGTAATACAACGGAATCCACGGGGCGTCGTCCACGACCAACCGCTCCGCCTTACGGTAAAGGGGCAAACGAGCCTTCATGTCGAGCAGCCCGTCCGCCTGCCGGCACAACGCATCGAACGCGGGATTCGCGTACCCGGAACGATTCTCCGAAGATCCGGACATGAGCAGCAGCGAAAGGAAATTCTGCGGATCCGGATAGTCGGCCATCCAGCGCATATGGAAGAAATCGATCTCCTTGTTGTTCGTGGCGGTGAGGAAGGCTCCCCACTCCATTTCCTTGAGATTGATTTCCACGCCAATCGCGGCGAGCTGTTCCTTCACGACCTGAGCCGCCTTGCTCAGATCGGGCTGCTGCTGCCGCACCACCAAGGTCAACGCGGGAAGTTTCCGCCCGCCGGGCCCGTAGCCCGCCGCCACCAGCAACGCCTTGGCCTTGCCGGGATCGTGGGGATATCCGCGAAAATTCGGG
>JBJTRZ010000225.1:0-2664 GCA_046076415.1 Armatimonadota bacterium | reverse complement strand
GGACCCACGGCAAGACGACCACGACCGGGATGGTGTCGAAGGTATTGATCGATGCGGGTCTGGATCCGACGGTGGTCGTCGGCGGGGAATACCCGTTCCTCGAGGGAGGAAACGCGCGGTCGGGGGGGTCCGATTGGATTGTCGTCGAAGCGTGCGAAGCCTACGGCGGCCTCGAATGGCTCTCGCCGACCATTTCGGTGGTGACTTCCATGGACCCGGATCATCTGGACTACCACGGTACCGAAACCGCGCTTCGGGACGCGTATTGTCGTTTTGCCCGGCGAACGGATTCCGAAGGCACGTTGGTGTGGTGCGCGGACGATGCCGTGGCACGCGACAGGATGGCTTCGCTGGAGGGGTTGCCCGGGCATCGGGTGCCGTATGGCGTGTGCAGCCCTCCCACCATGCTGGGCGCTCAGATAGAGGGCGTGGTCGGCGACGGCGTGGCCTTCCTGGTCAGGGATCCCGAACGTATGGAGACGACCCGCATTCATCTGGGAGTTCCGGGCCGTCACAATGTGGCCAATGCCTTGGCGGCGTGGGCGGTCGGCCGGGCGGCCGGGGTTTCTCCGCAGCGAATCGCCCGTGCACTGGAAGGATTCCAGCCAGCCGGCCGACGATTCGAGCGACTCGGAGAGCGCGACGGCATCTTGGTGATCGATGATTATGCGCACCATCCGGCGGAAGTGCGCGCCACCCTTGCCGCAGCGCGCTCCGCTTTCCCGGCGCGGCGGATCGTCGCGGTTTTCCAGCCCCACTTGCCGTCCCGCACGCGGGCTTTCCTCGACGAATTCGCCTCGGCGCTGGCGGGGGCGGATCGGATTTACTTGGCCGACATCTATTTGGCGAGGGAAGCGGCCAGTCCCGAAATTACCTCGGCGCACATCGCGTCCCGCATCGTTGGTCCTCCGGTCGTGGTCGCGGGAAGCTTCGACGTACTGCTCGAAAGATTGCGCGCGGAATTGGTGCCCGGGGACGTCTTGTTGGTGCTCGGAGCGGGGGATATCCGCACGGTCGGCGAGCGTTTCGTCTCCGATCGCGAAGTGGGAGTGCAATGATCAAGCGCGTGCGTATCGCCGTTTTGATGGGGGGCGCTTCGGCCGAACGGCCGGTGTCCTTGATTTCCGGTGCCCAGGTGCTCGCGGCCCTCCCGGAGGACCGCTTCGACCGTGTGGCGGTCGACGCGGCTCCGGGCGGGGAATTGGCCGAGGATTTCAAGGAGGCATTGACCCGGGCAGGGGTCGACGTTCCCGTTTGCAGCCTGCTTGACCTGGTCGGAGCCAAGGGGGCGGATCGCCCGGACGTGGTGTTCGTGGCGCTTCACGGACCCGGTGGGGAGGACGGCGGAGTACAAGGGTTCCTGTCGACCCTGGGACTGCGTCACACCGGATCGGGAGTCCTTGCGTCCGCCTTGGCGATGGACAAGCTACGTTCCAAGCAACTATTCGGTTCGACGGGTATTCCCACCCCGGCCGGCATCCGATTCGCGCGGCGCGATCGAGCGGCCCGGCGCCGTGCTGGGGACACGGTCGGCCGCCAGATCGGATTTCCCGCTGTGATCAAACCCAACCGGCAAGGGAGTTCGTTTGGCACCTCGATCGTTCGCGAGGCGTCCGAAGTGGACGCCGCCTTGGGTCGGTGTTTCGATTACGACGACATTGCGGTGGTCGAGGAGAAGGTGGAAGGCGTCGAAATCACGGTCGCGGTGCTCGGAAACGAAGACCCGGTGGCGCTTCCGGCGGTCGAGATCGTTCCCGCGCAGGACTTCTTCGATTTCGCGGCCAAGTACGGCACGGGGCCCGAAGCCGCGAACGAAATCTGCCCGGCGCGCATTTCCGAGGACGATGCCACGGAAGCGGCCGCGCTCGCGCTGGAATGCCATCGCGCGCTCGGGTGCCGGGGACTCAGTCGAACCGATATGTTCGTCACGGAAAATGGCTGCGTCGTTCTCGAGACCAATACGGTGCCCGGCATGACTCCCACGTCCCTCTTGCCCAAGGCCGCGGCGGCGGCGGGCATCGATTTCGCCGCTTTGATCGGCCGCATCGTCGACTTGGCGTTGGAGCGCGGCGCGTGAACGCGCTGGGCGAACGGCGACCGCAGGTCGTGGTGCAATCCTCGACGCGGCCACGACGACGCGTCCCGCGCAACCGGGTGGTGCGCGACCCTCGATGGGGATGGTTCGCCGGTGGCGTGTTCGTTCTGATGGCGCAGGTTCTGGCCGCGGCGAGCCTGTCTCCCCGGTTTCTGGTGGACCCGGCAAGGGTTGAAGTCACCGGCGTACGCGGACCGCTCGCGAAGCGGATCCTGAATATCGCCGCGGTACCCGCCGCCAACGTTTTTCGGCTCGATGTGGCGACGATCGAACACCGCGTTGAGGAAATCCCGGAGATTGCCGGAGTCGAAGTGCTGCGTCGCTGGCCGAATCGGGTCGAACTGCGGGTTCGGCATCGTAGCGCCGCGACGGCGGTGCGGACGAGTTCGGGAAGATGGTTCCTCGCCGACGAGGGGTTGGTGCCGTTTCGGGCGGTGTCGGTTCCACCAGCGGGAATGGACCGCGTCCTCTTTCACCGCATCGGTCCCGAACAGGTGGTCCGCGGGCTTTCGATCGCCCTGCCCGACGAAGTGGAAGCGCTTCGACAATGCGGTCGATGGTGTCGCCGG
>JBJTRZ010000224.1:0-3856 GCA_046076415.1 Armatimonadota bacterium | reverse complement strand
TGCCGTACATCCCGGGGACCGCCAAAACCGACGGAGCGGCGTCCACCACGGCTGCCACCGACGCCGCGGGCCACCGCCCAGGGGGGGGCGTGTCAAGCCGACCCTGACTCGACCTCAGTCCTCGAGCTCGCGCCCCTTGGTCTCCATCGCGAACGGTAGCACCAGCAATCCGGCAAGGGGAACGAATCCCACCGCGAACAGCGCGCGGCGCATGTCCGCAAGCCCGCCGGAGGCGATCGAGCCCACGAGGAACGGACCGATCGCCGCAACCAAACGTCCCGTGTTGTAGGTGAAACCCGCTCCGGTTCCCCTCAAACGCGTCGGATAGAGCTCGGGAAGGTAGTACGTGAACGCTCCAAAGACCCCGAAGACGGTCAATCCGATCGGGAAATACCAAAGCAGGCGCGACGTGTCGGGCATTTCGAGGCCGAAAGCGCCCAGCAGGGCCATCGCCGACAGCACGAAATAGATCGCAAACATCGTTCGACGCCCCAGATGCTTCGCCACCGGGACCGTCAACAGGGTGCCGATCAAACCTCCGCCATTGAACGCCAGGCTGGCGACCAGCTTCCATTGCTCCACCAACTGCAGCACATCGGCCTTCGCCATGCCCTTGGCGGCTCCCGCCGCTTGCGCCATCCCCGTCACATACACGTTGATGAAGACATTGCAGCTCCACCAAGTGAGCAAGGCCACGAACGCCAAAGCCAATCCGCCCAGCGTGCGTCGCCGCATCGTCGGCGCGAAAAGTTCACGCAATGCCGGCGCCGCCGCACCCTTCGTCCGCTCCCAACGTTCGGGCTCCTTGATGAAGATCCGGACGATGAACGCCACCACGGCCGGCAGCAAGCCCATGAGGAACAAGTACCGCCACGACATGGCCGGGTTGTCCTTGAAGAGTCCGCCCACAAACCACTTGCTCACGAAACTCGCGGCGAGCAAGCCCACCGGCGCCGATGTGTACAGCAAGGCCCCCGCCTCGATGCGCCGTTTTTCGGGAACCACCTCCGCAACCATCGACGCACCCGCGGCCCACTCGCCACCGATGCCCAGGCTCACGAAGATGCGGAAGAACAACAACATCTCCATGTTCCGCGCGAACGCGCACATGGCCGTTCCGATCGAATACAGCAGCATCGTGAGCAGCAGCGTCTTCGTGCGCCCTAGGCGATCCGCGATCCGCCCGAACAGAATCCCCCCGATCGCCCATCCCACCAGCAGAGCCGACGACAAAACCCCGTTCCAAAAGGAAGTGGCATCCTTCGCCGCGGGGGAACCAATTTCGAGGCCAAGCAACGTTGGAACGCAGTTGGGAGCGACGAAGGAGAAAAGCAAGCCGTCGAAGATGTCGAACCCCCAACCAAGCCACGCGGCGAGCAGGACCCCCCATTGGTAGCCGTTCATGTCGAGTAGTCGCCGCTGCGGAAGCGCACCTGCTGGGTTCATGCGGGCTCGGTTCGGCCCGCTAGAGGGCTATTCCTTCCGGCGGAAAGTTCGACGGCGCCGGATCTATGCGCCATCCCCACGCGGGAAGCGTCGCATCCTCCGCGCACCGCACGGGGTCCTCGCCGGCATTCACCCACACGCGCATCCCGTTGCTCCAAGTGGTGCACTCGGCACATCCTCGCTGTCCGAATCGCGCGTGTCCCACCACGAAAGCACCGATGGTCGCCGCGTGCAGGCCGCGCAATGCCCCCGCCTCCGCGTAGTTCGATGCCGGGTCCGGCCAGGCCAAACGCACCAAGGCATGCAGGAAGTCGCACGGGGAGTCGACGCGGATGGCCGACACCACCGCATCGCGCCACACCACCTCCATCAACGGCACCGGCACCCAGCCCGCCGGCAACGAACCCGCGGGGCGTGCCCAACTCCCCGCCCACCGTTCCACCCACGGAGCGCTCCACTCGCCTTGAAATCCCGTGGTGATCGGACGGTCGGTCCGGTGCGCCGCCGCTTTGGCCTGCCCGCCGACCCGCTCCAGATCCTCCCAGCGGTCCGGCTCACCACGATCGATGTCGATCTCCACGAACTCGGAACCGCTCGCCAGGGCTTCGAGCAACGCGGGCCGCTCCCGTGACTTGCGCCTCAAGGTGATGTGCGATCCCTCCGCGATGCGATTGTCCCGAAATGCGCGGGCGATCGCGACCGGATTCGCATCCGGGACCACCACCACGCGCATGTCGAGACGGCGCCGTTCCGGATCGCGCGGAAAGACCCAGGATGCCGACCGGCCCTCTCCGTCAGCCTCCAGCTCCAACCGTCCGTGAATCGAATCGTGGATCAAGCAAAGCCCCGGGCCGGTGGCCGTGGGCACCGACCCGACAAACGCGCCAAACAACGCCAATTCGTCGGAAGGCGGACAAACATCGAAAATCCCCGGTGCCGGACCGCTCCCCGCCGGTACCATCACCCCACCCGCCCACGGGAGCACCAAGCAGCCCTCGCCTCCCGCGGAACTCCACCCCGGCATCAAGCCGAAGCCGACCACCCGCGCGGCCCGGGTGTCCCGCGACGCTTCAACCGTGACCTGTATCTCCTTCTGGCCGCAGATCACATAAACATCGACGGGGACACCGCCGGGCGCCTCCAAGCCGAACAGGATGCGTTTTCCCTGATGCCCCATCTTCTCCGAGAGCGACATCAAGCGACATTCCCCGAGCGGTACGCGTCCCCCCGGGTCGAGTTCGATCCACCCGAGCGACAACCCGTCGACCAGCACGGCGCCGTCCGCACCAGACCGCAGGCGAACGGTCAGATTTCGGCGGTCCAGTTGGAGGTCGTACGGTCCGTAAGCGACCGAAAAAATCCCATTGGGAGACACGGCGGAGTTCACTTGTTCGGATCGAGGCTCCCGCCGGCCCGCAACCGCGCGATCAACGGCGCGATGCAATCGGCCAACTGGTCGTAGCCCTCCGCATTGGGATGCAAACCGTCCGAAAACCAGGCGGAACGAAGGGCTCCACGGGAATCCAGGAAGGTGTTGCCCACGTCGACGACATCCATCCATGGCCCGGGCTGCAGGCGGGTCTGCAAACCGAAGTTGACCCGATCGAGCCGCGCTGGCAGGCGGGACGCATCGGCGCGCGGCAGGATGGCGAGCACGAGCACACGGGCCCGGGGCAGCCGCGCGTGCACCGCACGGCAAACCGCATCCACGCCGTCGATCGTCTCGTCCGCCGTCGAAACCGACAGGTTGTTGGTCCCGATCGCCACGACAACCACCTTCGGATCGAGGCCCTCTAGTTCACCGTCGACGATGCGCTGGAGCACGTTTTCGGTCCGATCCCAACCAAACCCGAGGTTCAAGGACCGTTCGCCAAAAGCCCGGCGCCACGCCGCCTCGTTGCGCACGATCGGCGCCACCGGAGCCCCACCCCAATAATGAAAGATCGAATCGCCGATCACCACCACGTCCGGGCGCATCGCCGGCCCGACCCGCTTGACCCAGGCATGGCGGGCCTTCCAGTCGTAAATCGCGCGGTCGCGATCCTGCTCCACCGGAGTGGTCGCCCCATGGCGGGGTGGATCGACATCCGGTGGCGCGACCTCCACCGGCCCGGGATTGCCCACCCACCACACCTCGCCACGACTATCGCCGTTTCCACCGCCGGACCACGGCTCGACATAGGCCTCGACCCGCAGTTCGAGCGCCCCCCGTCCCGTAGCCCCCTGCACCACCAATCGATACACATTCGCCTTGTCCACGCTTCCGGTCATGCCCGGATGCCGGTCCTCCGCCACGACGCGCCCGCCGGAAACCAGCGCCACCGCACGGATCGACAACGCGTCCGCCCCTCCCCGATACCGAAACACGACGGTGTTGGCGCCGGTCGACACGCTCGAGCGAGGCACTTCG
>JBJTRZ010000223.1:0-8420 GCA_046076415.1 Armatimonadota bacterium | reverse complement strand
ATGGAACACCAGGAAATACCGCGCCGGAGCGTATCGTGAAACCAGCAGGAAGAGGAGACCCGCGGCGAACCAGAGGATCAACAAGTGCTCCGCGTCGCGCCGGGGGCGCGGACGAGACCGATGCGCACGTTGTCGCGGCCTCCAGGCGAGGGCGAGCCCGCAAAGCGCGAGGGTAGTCGCCACCGGAGTGCGGGTTTCCAACCGCTGGAGCAGCCCGAAATGATAGCCGATCAGCCCGCGTCGGACCATCCAAAGCAGTTGGGTGAACGACCGGGGCTGGGACTGGCGGGTCCGATAGAAATTGTTCATGCGAACGATTTCCGGTCCGTGGGGCAGGCCCCAGAACACCAAGTACGTTCCCAGCGCGCAGGCCGCCCCCGCCCCGTACCAGGCGGCTTCCCGCAGGACGGTCCGCTCGCCTCGGAACCCGCGCCAACCGACCAGCAAAAGCGGTATCGGCAGGAACAACAGAAACGTCGTCTTCACCGCCACCGCGCCCGCCGCGAGCGCTCCCGCGACGAACCAGCCGAGCGGGGAACCGACCGACCATGCGTAAAATGCGGCGACCAGCACCAAGACGCCCGTCGATTCGATCAGACCGATGCGGTTGGTGAACAACCACGACGCTTCGAGGCCGAAGAACAGCAACCCCCATCGCGCCACGCCGGGCCCGAAACGACGGCGCATCGCGGCATGGAAGAGCGGCAGCGAGACCAACCCGGCAACGATCGAAGGCATCCGTGCCGTGGTCAAGCCCACGCCCCAAACGCCGAAAAGAAACCGATGCACGGCGTCGAGGATCGGGGAAAGGACCCGGTTGTCGAAGGCGTCCGCCAGACCACCGAACAGCACGACGTCCCGTGCCGCATGCGTGTAGAAGCCCTCGTCGGTCCAGATTCCACTGCCCCAGCAAAGGTCCGGCCACGGATCCGCCGTCGGATCCGCCACGCGCGGCACCACGAGCAGCGCGATCAGGACGAACCAAAGGACTCGGTTCCTCCAAGGGGTCGAACGGGTCATCGCGCTCCCGGGCCGCCCTGCATGCGGATCACGAACGCGCTCCCGCCTCCAGCAGCGCGATGAAACGTTCGAAATAGAACCGGCTGTCCATCGGTCCCGGAGAGGCTTCCGGGTGGTATTGGATCGAGAACACCGGACGATCCCGCAGCTGGAGCCCTTCGACCGTACCGTCGTTGAGGTTGATCTGGGTCACTTCGACCCGGTCGGCCGGAAGCGTGTTCGGATCGAGCGCGTACCCATGATTCTGGCTGGTGATCACCACGCGCCCCGTCGGAATATCCTTCACCGGATGGTTCGCACCGCGGTGGCCGAAGGGAAGTTTGTAGGTCGAACCTCCCAGGGCGCAGCCCAGCAGTTGATTTCCGAGGCAAATTCCCATCACCGGTTTGCCCGAGTCCACCAACGTTCGAACCGTATCCACCGCATATCCGAGCAGCGCCGGGTCCCCGGGACCGGGTGAAAGGAAGAATCCGTCCGGGTCGTCCTCGAGCAGGCGGTCCGCCGTGGTCGTGGCCGGGTGCACGATGGTGCGGATTCCGTGCCGGGCGAGTTCGCGCAGGATGTTGAACTTGACTCCGCAGTCCAGAAGCGACACGCGAAACCGTGCGTCCGCCTCGGACGGTCCCCAGACATAGGGTTCGGGGGTGGTGACCCGGCGCACCCAGTCGATTCCGCCGTATTGCCGCGAGGGATCCGACAGCATGGCCGAAAGGTCCGCGGAGGACAGTTCGCTCGAGAGCGCCCCCATCATCACGCCTTCGTGCCGAATGCGGCGGGTGAGCGCGCGCGTGTCGATGCCGGAGATTCCCACCACGCCGGCCTCGCGCAGGAAACCGTCGAGCGAATTGTCGGCCCGCCAGTTCGAGTAGGTCTCGGCGAGGCGATGGACCACGAAACCCGCCACCTGCACACGGCGGCTTTCGATGTCGTCGGTGTTGATGCCGTAATTGCCGACGAGCGGATAGGTCATCGTCAGCAACTGCCCGGCGTACGACGGGTCGGTGAGGGCCTCCTGATACCCGGTCATTCCGGTGTTGAAGACCACCTCGCCCACCGAAGTCGCGCGGGCGCCGAACGCCTCGCCTTCGAACACGGTCCCGTCCGACAGGACCCGGATCGCCTTAGACATGCACCAGCACTCCTCCCACGATCGTCGCCACCGCTCGTCCCGTCAGTTCCACGCCCGCGAACGGCGTGTTCCGCCCCTTGCTTTCGAAGGTCTCCGGATCGACGGTCCAGCGTGCCTCCGGATCGATCACCACGATGTCGGCCGGGTCGCCCACCGCAATGCGTCCCCCGGCCAGTCCGAGTATTCGGGCCGGCTCCGTGGACATGCGGCGAATCAGGTCGGGCCACGTCAGTCGCCCCGTCGCCACCAAGTGCGTCGCTCCCAGCGCCAAGCTGGTCTCCAGACCGTGGATGCCGAACGGGGCGAGCGCGAATTCCTGCGCCTTCTCGTACGCGGCGTGGGGCGCGTGGTCGGTGGCGATGCAGTCGAGGGTTCCATCCACCAACCCTTGAACCATGGCCTCGCAATCCTCGGCCGTCCGAAGCGGCGGATTCATCTTCGCGTTGGTCTCGTAGCCGCGACACGCATCGTCGGTGAGGCACCAGTAGTGCGGCCCGGTTTCCGCGGTGACCGGGGCGCCCAGGTCCTTGAAAAATCGGATCAACGCGGCTTCGCGGGCGGTGGACACGTGCAGGATGTGCAGGTGGCAACCGGTGCGCAGCGCAAGCAGGCAATTGCGGGCCACATCGATCTCGTAGGCCTCGCGCGGCATGCCCTTGAGCCCGAGCACCGTCGAGACATACCCTTCGTTCATGCACCCACCCTCGGTGAGGCGCGTGTCCTCGCAGTGGGCGAGCACCGGAAGTCCGAGCATGCCCGCGTACTCCATCGCCCGGCGCATGAATTCGGCATCCTGCACCTGGAACGCATCGTCCGACACCGCCACCGCTCCGGCGTCGCGCAGGTCAGCCATTTCGGAGAGTTCGTGGTTCGCCATGCCCTTCGACAGCGCCGCGATGACATGGAGCCGGGCCTTTCCGACCGTCGAGGCTCCCGCGAGCAGGTCCCGCACGATGGCGGCTTGGTCGATCACCGGTTTGGTGTTTGGCATGCAGGCCACGGCGGTGAACCCGCCCGCCGCCGCCGAGGCCAGCCCGGATTCGAGATCCTCCTTGTATTCCTGCCCCGGAACCCGCAGATGGACATGGATGTCGATCAACCCCGGAGCCACGATGCGTCCGGTGCAGTCCACCACCGCGCCACCCTCCAGGGTGCCGCCCGGGGCCACCGCCGCCACCTTGCCGTCGGCGATCCGCAGATCCCCCACCGCGTCGATTCCGCTCGCCGGATCCACGATCCGGCCACCCCTCAGGATCATCGCGTCCCTCCCATACCAAAAACGTCGCGCACCGCCGCGAGATATGCGGTTCCGTGCACCGTGTCGGGCTCGAGATAGCTTCCCTCGGTCCATTCGTTCCACGCGTTGATGGTCACCACCGGTTCGTCCCCACCCCGCTCGACGCACCAAACCCGTGCGGATTCGAGGGCGGCGTGGAACGCGTCCGGAGTGTTTTCGCCGAGGGTGCCCATGAACGGGTAACCGACCGGTTCGTAGCGGTCGGCCTGGACCGTGCGCGGGCTCGCATCCCACCCCATCGTGACATTGGGGTGGTACGGCACCGGCGCGTACCGGTCCGCCGCCTCGTCCCGGTAGGCCTCGTAGGCGGATCGGCAGCGTGCATAGGGCATGGCCGGAAAATCGAGGGGAACGTGGTGGATCCAGACATAACTGGTGACGCTGTCCACGCCGAGGCGGTCGACGATGGCCTTGGGGTCCGGAACGCCCTGTTCCCCGGGGAGCACCGGAATCGCCCACACCACCGCATTCAAATGGATACCCGCGAACCCGGCGGCGACCGCCTTCGCGCGGAACCGGTCCAGCGCCTCCACGGCCCCTTCGGGACCACCGAAGGATTCCAGGAACGTATGGAGTTCGTAGATGGAGAAATACGGTTTTCCGCCGGGTTTCCAGTAATTCGGCTGCGCGAACAGGTCGGCGATCACATGGTCGGTGAGGGAGTCCCAGGTGTCGGGACGTATCCGCCCTTGGAAATGGCAATGGGGCGGGACTCCGCGCTTTGCCGGATGAATGTCGATCCAATCGTGGTTTGCCCACATCAACGCGAACCGCAGTCGGTCCCGATTCGGGGCCTGCAGGAAACCCGCTTCCAGCCCTCGGTGAAGGAACTTGCCCGAATCGTGGTGGTACCAATCGAACAGGAAAACGTCGATCCCGTGGTCCGCGGCCGCGTCGATCTTGCGCGCCATTTCCGCCGGGTCGGACTCGTCGGTCTCGCCCCAAAGCGGAACATTGGGCTGCACATGACCGCGCCATCGGGGCTCGGCGCGGCGCACCAGATCCCACTCCGTCCACCCCGCGCCGTGGATGCGCTCGTTGGCGGCATCGGCGTGGTAGTTCGGGAAGTAATAGACGGCGACCGTCGGCCGGGAGGTCATCGCGACACCTCGGGAGCGTTGTCGGTGCGAACGCGATCCCGGTCCGGCGACCCGTGCGGACCCGAAGCAGGCGGACAGGCAAATCCCGACATGGTCAGCCCTCGGCTCCCAGCAGGAGGTAGAGCGCGGCCATGCGCACGGCCACCCCGTTGGCGACCTGCTTTTCCATGAGGCTGCGCGGCAGATCCGGGACATCGCCGGAAATCTCGAGCCCTCGGTTCATCGGGCCGGGATGCAGCACCACGGCATCGGGTTTCGCCGCGGCGAGTGCCTTGCGGCTCACGCCGTAGAGATTGCAGTATTCGCGCGGGGTCGGAAACAAGGCGCGGTCCATCCGCTCGAGCTGCAAGCGGAGCACCATCACCACATCCGCGCCGTCGAGTCCTTCACGCAGGTCGGTATGGCAGGTGACGGGCAAACGATCGGCATCGGAGGGCAGCAGGGTTTTGGGTCCCACCAGCCGCACCGTCGCGCCCAGTTTGGTCAATCCCCAGATGTTGGAGCGCGCCACGCGGCTGTGCGCCACATCCCCCACGATCGCCACGGTCAACCCCTCGACGGAGCCCTTCGCGTCGCGGATGGTGAGCGCGTCCAGCAGGCCCTGCGTGGGGTGCTCGTGCGTGCCGTCGCCCGCGTTGATCACCGGAATTCCCACCCAATCGGCGGCTTGGTGGCACGCGCCCGAATACGGCGTGCGCATCACGACCAAATCGGCGGTGAGCGCCTGCAGGGTCAGGAATGTGTCGCGAAGGGATTCCCCTTTGCTCGCCGACGACGCCGACCCGCTGATGTTGATGACATCCGCGCTCATGTATTTGCCGGCGGCTTCGAAGCTGGTCCGCGTTCGCGTCGAGTTCTCGAAGAACAAGGTCACGACCGACTTGCCGCGCAGCGTCGGCACTTTCTTCACATCGCGGCGAAGCACTTCGCCGAAGGTCGCCGCGGTGTCGAGCAGCGCCTCCATGGCGGGCCGTTCCAGGGTTTCCAGATCGAGCAGATCGCGCCCGGCGAGCAAGGGGTTCATCGGACTTCCTCCGGTTTGGCGATCGCCACGGCATCGGCGCCATCGATGTCCTCGACGCTGACATTGATACGCTCCGCCCGCGCCGCGGGCAGGTTCTTGCCGACGAAATCGGCGCGAATGGGCAGTTCGCGGTGCCCGCGATCGACGAGGACCGCAAGCTGGACGGCCGCCGGTCGGCCCAGATCCATCAACGCGGTGATGGCGGCATGGACGGTGCGACCGGTGTAGAGCACGTCGTCGACGAGAACCACGGTCCGCCCGGCGATGTCGACATCGACCCGCGTGGCGCGCACGGGTGGGGTTCGGACCGCGTAATCATCCCGGTACAGAGCGATATCGAGGGCACCCACGGGGACCTCGACGCCTTCGATGGCCCCGATGCGCTCGGCAAGCCGTTGCGCGAGCGGCAGCCCCCGGCTCTGTATGCCCACGAGGACCAGATCGCCCGCCCCTTTGTTGCGTTCGACGATTTCGTGGGCGATGCGCACGAGCGCGCGGCGGATGTCGCCGGCATCCATCACTTTGGTTTCGGACATGGTGGGCCCCGGAACGCAGAAACGCCCTCGCCCGGCGGGGGCGAGGGCGTTCCAAAGCGCCGGTCATGGGTCGTGGCACAAGGTGCCGCGAAGCCACTCCCAAATCCTTGGTTCGCGGGAGGAACTTCCTCCAACCCTTGCCCGCCTCTCGGGACGGGAAGACCCACCTCTCGGGGCGGACTTCAAGGCACTGCGAAACTACGTCAAGTATAGCGGCGTGGCCCGGGGACTGTCAACGCCACACGGGGTTCATTCGTACGATTCGCGCTTTGGCGCCGCGTCGTCCTCGTCCGCCTCACGGGGCTTGCGCACGATGCGCTCGGGCGCCGGCGCAGCCTCGTCGTCGTCCTCGCGCGGCTTGCGCACCAGTCGTTCGCCATCGGTCGCGGGAGCGCTCGGAGCGACCGGAGTCTGGAAGGTGCCCATGGCGGGAGCCGGCGACTCGGCGGCGGGCGTTTGCGCCGGCGCGGCGGCGGGCTTCGCCACCGGAGTCATCTTGGGGATCGCGCGGTACGGCAGGGCGCAATAGAGTTCGAAGTCGCCCGATTCGGTGTCGAACAGCGCGGTGACATTGGCCGGGATGACCTTGGGCAACGCCCGGTCGTCGGCGTTGGTGTTCTTGTGCAGGATTTCGCCGGAAATCGGATGCGTCACCTGGAAGATGATCCGGCGCCCGTAGACATTGTCGGGGCTGATGTTTTCCGCACTGAGGATACGGGCCAGGGTGGGCACGCCGTATCCGGTCAGGTGGAGCACGCGAGCTACGTACTGACGGGTCCGGTACGGGAAGTAAACAATTCCGCCCAGTCCCGCCACCGCGAGGGCGATGCCGATTACGGTGAGATTCGATTTGCCTTGGGCGAGACCCACCACGAACACCGAGAGACCAGCCACGAGCACCGCGGCCGCGATCATCGCGAGGAAGACGGAGTTGGGACGATTGTGGTCGGGGTAGTCGGAGGCGACCGTGCGGCGCGGAGGCAATTCCCGCAATTCCGGTTCCGGTACCCACTGCTCGTTGAAATTGACGGACATGAACGCTCTTCCTTCGTTGATCAGGCGGTGCGGCGGAACGCGCGCACGGTTTCGGGCATCGGGGCGCCATCGAGCAGCGCGTCCACGAGCTGCACGAACAAATCGGGCGAAAACGGCTTGGGCAGGAACGCGTCCACGCCGGCTTCGACCGCCCGGTCCACATCGGTATCCTGCGTGCGCGCCGACAACATCACGATGGGGACCTGCCCCAATTCCGCGTCGGCACGGAGCTCCTCCGCCACCGAATAACCGTCGCGAAGGGGCATCATGATATCCAACACGACCAAATCGGGGCGGTGCGCGCGCGCCAGCGCGAGCGCCGCTTCCCCGTCGACCGCGACCAGCAACTCGAACTCCTTGCGCGACAGCACGAATTCCATCAGGCGCAACAAGGCGGGTTCGTCGTCGGCGACCAATACCTTGCGCACCATCGTGGGCGCATTATACGGAATACCGTGGCCAATCGGCACGAAAACCCGCGGCGACGCTTGGTTTCAGTGGGCGAAGGCCCCGGCGTGGGAGGGAACCCTGTCGAGCAGGCGCGCCGCTTCGTCGAGGATCACCCGCCCAAAAGCCGACAAATGGTAGCCCCGGGCCTCGACCGCGGCCCGCGCATCCTGGCGCAGCGCCACGTTGAACACACGCTCCTCCTCGACCCGCTCGAGGATCTGCCGCAGTTGCAACGTGTCGAGCAATCCCATCGACATTCGGATTTCGCCGGCGAGCTCCTCCGACGGTGCGCATTCCAGCGCATGATGCAACGATCGACTCGCCCGCCCGAGTTCGCCTTCCTGCTCGAACAGGCGCGCCAAACGGTACCGATGGTCGGCGCTCGCCGGTGCCAAGGCGACCAACGTTTCCAGCTCGGCACGGGCCCGCAACGCATCCCCGCGCTGCAACAACGCCGGGACCAGCAGTTCGCGCGCGGCAACGGAGCGCGGGCGCACCGCGAGCACGGCCTCCGCGTGTCCGATGGCTTCGTCGACGCAACCGGTCCGCAGGCACAGCGCCGCCAGTTCCTGCAGTGCCGGAACATCGTCCGGTCGCCGCGAAATCAGGGAGCGCAGGCAGGCGATCGCCTCGGGAAACCGGCCCTCGGAAGTCAAGCGCTCGGCGTCGGCGAGCACCGTGGCCGGGGCGGCAACGGTTTCCTGCACCAGATTTTCGTCGGAGATAGGTTCCATGTCGGTTCGTGGGAGAGTCTATCACCGAGGGGACCGCGGCAAAGAGCGGCAAACGCGAAACCCGCAAGAATACCGGTTTGGAACCCGCGAAACCG
>JBJTRZ010000222.1:0-7104 GCA_046076415.1 Armatimonadota bacterium | reverse complement strand
GTGCTCGCATCCGCGGATCTCGGCCTCACCATGAACGCCGAAAGCCGGGAAGCATTGCTCCGCGGAGAGCCCGTCAAACTGGCCCGCAAGGAGTTCGACCTCCTCCTCGTGCTCACGACCCACCCGGGTCGCGTTTTCGACCGTGCCGCCATACTCGACCGGGTGTGGGGGCGCGACGTCCTGGTGGATGAACGGACCGTCGACGTCCATATTCGCTGGTTGCGGGAGAAGATCGAACCCAATCCCTCGCGACCCACCCATTTGCTGACCGTTCGCGGAGTCGGGTACAAATTCCAACCGTGAAAGAGGAACTTCGGCTCTGCCAAGCGGTACTGGTGGCGATTCCGGAACCCGCGTTGGTGGTCGACGGCCGGGGGAGGATCGTTGCGGCGAACCGTGCGGCCGAAGGCTTTTTCGATGGCGCCGTGCTGGGGGAGGCGCTGGTCGCGGCGACCCACGATCGTGCGCTCGCGGATTTGGTCAAGCAAGCCGGGCAATCCGAGGATTCGGTGGACAGGGAGATCCGGTTGCGATCCGGCGCGGAGCGCCTTGCGCGGGTGCGTGCCACGGCCCTTCCGAAGAAACTCGGCGGCGGCGTGCTCGTGGTTTTCGTCGACCGAACCGAACTGATGCACTTGCGGCGCGTGCGCACCGAGTTCGTCGCCAATGTGAGCCACGAATTACGGACGCCTTTGGCTTCGATCCGCGCGCTGGCCGAAACCCTGGGAGACGGGGCCGCGCAGGATCCGGAAGTCGGCCCGCGGTTCCTCCAAACCATTGTGCGCGAGGTGGATCGGCTCGTGCGGCTCTCGGAGGACCTGCTCCTCCTCGCCCGTGCGGAGACCTCCGAACGGACTTTGGTGCATTTCGACCTGCGCGATTTGCAGGATGAAGTGGTCGAACGGCTGGCGGCCACGGCCAAACGCAGGGGCATCGATTTGCGCCACCGGTCCGACGCGGGTCCCGTTTTTGTGCTCGCCGATCGGTCCGAGTTGGATCAAGTGGTCTTCAATCTGGTGGACAACGGCCTGAAGTACACGCCGACGGGCGGCACCGTGACCTGCGAAGTGGGGCGAGCGGGTGGCATCGCGCGGTTCACGGTCGCGGATTCGGGAATCGGCATCCTCTCCGAGGACCTGCCGCGCATTTTCGAACGGTTTTGGCGCGCCGATCGGGCACGGACATTTCCGGGCGAAGGGGGTGCGGCCACCGGAGGAACGGGACTCGGCCTGTCGATCGTGAAACACATCGTCGAGGCCCATGGCGGAACCATCGAAGTGGAGAGCGAACTGGGAAACGGCGCGCGATTTGCGATATCCTTGCCGCTGGCGGAACCCGGGGAAACCGAGTCCGCACCGTTTCCATCCGATGAATGAATCGCAACCGCTGACCGATCAACTGGCCAATATCAGCCCCCTGTTCGTGGTGGGGGCGGTACTGGTTTTCACGCTGGTGCGCCTCGTGCTGGTCAAGGTGCGCGACGGTTGGGCCCGTTCGATATCCGAGACCTGCGACACGATCAACTTCGTGCTCGTCCTCGCGTTCCTGACCATTCGGCCATTCGTGGCCCAGGCGTTCTATATTCCCTCCGAATCGATGGAGCGAACCTTGCTCAAGGGCGATCGGCTGGTCGTCGACAAGGTCACCTACCGATTTTCGCAACCGGCCCGCGGCGATGTCATCGTGTTCGAGGCTCCCCCGAACGCGACCAACAACCAAACGGGGGTCGACTTCATCAAACGGTGCGTGGCGATTCCCGGCGACACGATCGAAATGCGCGCTCCGCGCATCCTGGTCGATGGCGAGTCGCTCGACACGGTGGGCGGTTTCGGATACGAGGCCCACGAGTACCTGCGCCGGCAACTGGATTTGGGCGAAGGCTCGGTGAAGTTCTTCAAGGACCATTTGCTCATCAACGGAGCGGTGCGCATGGAACCCGCCGAGCTGGCCACCAAAATCGGTCGGGCCGGGGCGAAGATTTCGATCGAGCCCGGTCAAACGTTGATCAACGGCCAGGTCCTCACCGAGGATTTCACGCGCGAGGATCCCGATTACGACCACGGTCCGGTGGTGCTTGGACCGGGTGAATACTACATGCTCGGCGACAATCGCAACCGCTCCCAGGATTCGCATCGATGGGGCCCACTGGAGCGCAACCGCATGGTCGGGCGCGCCCGATTCGTGTTCTGGCCGCCACTGCGGATGGGCATCATCCGCTGATTCGGTCCCGGCGTCAGGCTCCGTCCCGCGCCAAGGACTTCGGCTCACCCGTTCCTCGGCGACCCCACGCCAGCGCGACCAGCGCGGCGGCGTAGGGCAGAAGTTCCTGCAGGTCGGCCGGAATCGACGAGCCCTCGTTGCGCATCCACAGCTGCAACGCGTCGCCGAATCCGAACAACAGGGCCGCACCAGCAACGGAAACCGGCTTCCAGCGGCCGAGCAGCACCGCGACCAAGGCGAGGTAGCCCCGGCCGTTGGTCATGTTTTCCGAGAATTCCCCAAGCCGGGCAAGCGACAGCGCCGCACCCGCGCATCCGGCAAGTCCACCCGCCACGGACACCGCAACGATCCGCATCCTCGCCACGGGAATTCCCGCAGCCGCGGCCGCAACCGGATTTTCACCGCAAGCGCGCAACCGCAAGCCGACCGGAGTGCGGCCCAACGTAACCGAAACGGCGACCACCGAGGCGGTCGCCAGGGCTAGGAAAAGTTCCGAGGGAACCACCTTCAGGGTGTGCAGACCCGTCGCACCGTGGAGGCGCAGCAGGTACGTGGTCACCCCGGCGGCGAGCAGGCTCCCGCCGACGCCCGCGAGGATGGCAGGCGCGCGGGCCTTTTCGATCAAAGCTCCCATCGCGCCGCCGGCACAGGCCGCGACGACGACCGCGGCTCCGATTCCCGCGACGCCTCCGCCGGCGGCAACGGCCGTGTAGGCCCCCACGAGCATCATCCCCTCGAGCGCGAGTTGCGCTACCCCCGACTTCTCCGAGACCACGCCGCCCATCGCCGCGAGCAGCAAGGGCGTGGCCAAGCGCGCCGCCGCGCCGATCAACGGGTTCAACGATCCGCTCCTCGGCGCGACCTGCCGGCGGCGATTCCCAGGAACAGGCAGGCGATCAGCACTTGGGCGAGTTGCCGCGGAACTCCGGTGTCGAACGCCATCGCCTCGGCGCCGTTGGAAAGCGCTCCCAGCAGCAACGCGACCCACGGAACCGCGAAAGCCGAACTACCGGCCAATAGACCGACGACCAATCCATCGAAACCGTAGCCAATTCCGTGGAAGTCGACGGGGAAACCGCGAAACGGCGTTGGCCCGAGGACGGCGATTCCACCCGCCAAGCCGCAGGCCGCTCCGGAAACCGCGAACGCCGCCAAACGGCGCCCCACCACCGGAATACCGGCTCGGAGCGCCGCACGTGGGGAGGCACCGGCGAATCGGGCTTCGTAGCCAAGAATCGAGCGGACCGTCGCCATCAACAGGAATCCCGAAACCAACAGGGCCACCGGGAGCCCGAGATGAAGATCGGAATCGGCGACGATCGTCGGAAGCGGGGTGGAGATCGTGGCGGTACGGGGAGCCTCCCCATTTGGGTCGCGCAGCGGTCCCGCCGCGAGCCAGCGAGTGCCGTTTCGGGCGACGAAATTGAGCAGCAAGCCCGTGACGACCTCGTGGGCCCCGAATCGAAATCTCATCCACGGTGCGGGCACGGACCACAGCGCTCCGGCGACGGCGGAGGCGAGCAGCGCCGCGGCAACCCCTCCGTATCCCGGGATGGCCACCCCCGTGGCGGCCGCGGCCAACGCGCCCACGGACACCTGCCCTTCGGCGCCGAGGGTCAACCAACCCGCGGCCAGCGCCACCCAAACCGCCGTACCGGTCAGCAGCAACGGCGTGGTGTCGGAGAGGGTTCCCAGCACCGCGTCGCGGGATCCGAAAGCGCCGTTGAACAGCGCGATCAGCGCACCGGCACCGTCGCGATGGGTCGTCGCCAGCAAGGCCACCCCGGCGGCCGCGGAAATCCCCAGCACGACCAGGGGCCTGACGAGGGCAAGCGGCGCTCGCCAGGGCCGGTTCATACCGAGCCTCCGGTCATGCCGAGGCCAAGCCGCGCGTCGTTGGCCTCCTCCGCGGGCATGTCGTCGATCAGCAGGCCCCCGTGAAAGACCAGAATCCGGTCTGAAACGCGCCGCAGTTCGTCGAGATCGGCGGACCCCATGACAAGGGTGCCTCCGTCGGCCGCAAATTGGGCAAACGTTTGGTGGACGGTGGCGGCGGCTCCGGGATCGAGCCCGCGCGTGGGTTGGTCCACCACGAGCAGGCGCGGATTTCGGTCGAGTGCCCGTCCGAGCAGCAACTTCTGTTGATTTCCCCCGGAAAGGCTTTCCGCCGGCGCGTCCGTGCCGGCGCAAATCACCGAGAAGCCATCGACCACGCGCGCGGCGCGCGCCTTCGCGGTGGTTCGATCGATCCATGCGAGGCGCGGAGCTATTGCGCTGCGCTGGGAGCCGAGCAGCACGTTTTCCCACACCGAAAGGTGCATCGCCAAGCCGTCGAGATGCCGGTCCTCGCCAATCGAATCGACCCCACGCCCGCGACGGAGCGCGGTCGTATCGGTTGCGGCCAGGCATCCGAAAACATGCAGGGCCCCTGGAGCAGGGGAGATCCCGGAGAGGACATCCAGGAACTCCCTCGCCCCGGATCCGTCGACCCCCGCGACCCCGACCACCGTGCCCTTCCTCACGTTCACCATTCGTGTGCCGTCGGGCGAGGGCCATTCCACCGCGCACGCGACCTCCTCGGAGTTGGACCGGAATGCGCGTTTCGCGTCGGCCACGAAGGAGTTCCCAACCACCGTTCGCGCCACGACATCCGGGTCGGCCGTGGCAAGGGGGAACGTGGCGACGAGCTTTCCGCGGCGCAGGACATGGATTGCCTGGTTGGCCTCGAACGCTTCGGTCAAACGATGGGTTATGACCAGCAACGAGACTCCCTCGGCGGTCAGTCGGTCGAGTTGGTGGGACAGGGATTTCCGGTCGGCGGGAGCGAGCACCGCGGTTGGTTCGTCGAGTATCAGCACCCGGGCTCCGCGGTGGAGCGCGTTCGCGATCGCCACCCGTTGTCGGCGGGCGAGGGAGAGGTCCCCGACCCGGGCATCGGGATCGAGATCGAAACCGAGCCGGTCCGAAAGATCGCGGACCTTCCCGCGCATCGCTTGCAGATCCAGGAGGACTCCAACGGTTCGCGGCTCGCATCCGAGGGCGAGATTCTCGGCAACGGTCATCGCTTCGATGAGGCGATCGTGCTGGGGAACGAGCCCGATACCGGCCTTGTGCGCGTCCACGGGGGAACGAAGACGAAGCGGGGTGCCGTCGACTTCGAGCGTACCCGCATCGGGGGGGCGGAATCCGGCGAGGACCGCCGCGAGGGTCGACTTGCCCGCACCGTTTTCGCCCAGCAACGCGATGCGCGCGCCGGACGGGATGTCGAGGGAAACACCGTAGAGCGCGATGGTGGCACCGAAGCGGACCTGAATGTCGCGCAGGCGCACGTCGGGGGTGGGGCGCACGCGCCATTCTAGCATGGCCACCGTGGCGGTTTGGCACCCCGGATGATATAGTCCAAAGGTTTCGCACCAGCACGGAAGCTCCGTGCAACCGCACTCGACGCACATCCTGGTCCCGGTCATTTGCCGGGCGGCGTCGGGGAGGGGGGCCTCGCCCCGCGAACCGGGAAAGGTTACGGCAACTATGGCCACGATCGCCATGAAGGACCTGCTCGAAGCAGGCGTCCACTTCGGTCACCAGACGCGGCGCTGGAATCCGAAGATGAAGCGCTACATCTACGGATCGCGCAACGGCATCTACATCATCGACCTGCACCAGAGCCTCAAGCTCTTCGATGACGCCCAGAAGTTCATTCAGGACACGGTCACCGGCGGTGGGACCGTCCTCTTCGTTGGTACGAAGAAGCAGGCGTCGGACGCGGTGGCGGAAGCGGCCGTTCGTTCGCGCCAGTACTTCATCAACCAGCGCTGGCTTGGTGGAATGCTGACCAACTTCCGCACCATCCAAAGCCGGATCGCCCGCCTCCGCGAGCTCACCCAGATGGAGGCCGACGGCACTTTCCTGAAACTCACGAAGAAGGAAGCCGCCATCCTCACCGAGGAGAAGGACAAGCTCGAGCGCTTCCTCGGCGGAATCAAGGATATGCCGCGCCTTCCCTCCGCGCTCTTCATCGTCGACACGAAGAAAGAGCACATCGCGGTGGCCGAGGCCCGTGCCCTGGGCATCCCGATCGTCGCCATCGTCGACACCAACTGCGATCCCGACGAGGTCGACTATCTCATCCCCGGCAACGACGACGCGATCCGCGCCATCAAGCTCATCACCAACAAGATCGCGGACGCGATCATCGAGGTGAAGCAGCACGAGTGGGATGAGGTGAACGACGCTGCGGCCATCGTTCCCCAGGCCGAGCTCGACGCCGCGGCGGAGGATGCAGCGGAGGCGCGCCGTCGACAGATGGAGGAGGACGCTCGCGGCCTCGGCTTCACCTACGACGCCACCGGCCAAGCGGTGGAGCCGACCGAGGAAACTCCGGCCGCTCCCGAAGCCGAATCCGCCCCGGCCGAAGGCTGACGACGCGGCGCACGGCGCCGCGCCATCGACGAACCGGGGGCGGGACCATCCTGCCCCCGAATCATGTCCGGGTCCATCCCGATGGATGGCGACCCGACGGAAAGGAAACGACACATGGCCGCAATCACGGCGGGACTCGTCGCCCAGCTGCGCGAACGTACGGGTCTCGGAATGATGGAGTGCAAGAAGGCGCTCACCGAAACCGACGGCGACCTCGAAGCCGCCATCGAACTCCTCCGCAAGAAGGGCACGAAGGACCGCGGCGAGCGCGTCGCCGGTGAAGGCTTGGTGATGGCCGCCACCGAAAACGGCGTGGCCGCCCTGGTCGAGCTCAACTCCGAAACCGACTTTGTCGCGCGCAACGAAGACTTCAAGGCGCTGGCGCGCTCCTTGGCCTCCCTTGCCGCCTCCTCTCGGATCGGCACGACCGAAGCGTTGCTCGCGGCCGAAACCGGCGGATCGGCC
>JBJTRZ010000221.1:0-5440 GCA_046076415.1 Armatimonadota bacterium | reverse complement strand
CGTCTGCTCGAGGAACGGCCCGGCCTCGGTGAGGATCCCTCGGTTCGCTACGTGAACCTGTTCGACGAGGCAGCGGCCGCGGTCGGCACCCGAACGTCGCCGTTGCGTGCCCGGTCCCGACCCGAATGAGCGCCTTCACCTCCCAGATCCGACATCGTCCGTGGCTGGCGCAGGTGTCCGTGCTCGCCGTGCTCATGGGGGGGCTGCTCGCGTTGGCGCTGAAGACCCAGGACCGCGTTCGCACGGAACAAATCCCGAACGTCCTGCCGTCCCGACTCGCCCGCGCCTACGTCGAACTGCGCGACGACAACAACGCCCTGCGCCGTCAGGTCGCCGACTACAGCAAACGCCTGCAGAAGTATCAGCAGGAAGCGGGCTCCGAGTCGGAACGCTCCAAATTGCTTGCCGAAGATCTGCGCAAGGCCCAGGTGCTGGCGGGAATGACTCCGGTCACCGGCCCCGGGGTCGTGGTGATCTTGCGCGACTCGGCCCGAGGGCGCACCAAGCCGGCCGATCTTTCCGAGGCCGATTGGTATCAGCTGCGCAACGAATTCATTATCCATGACCGGGATATTCGGGATGTGGTGAACGAATTGAAGGCGTCGGGGGCGGAGGCGGTGGCGGTGAACGACCAACGTGTTATCGCGAACACGCCTATCCGTTGCGTTGGTCCCGTTGTCTATGTGAACAATCTTCCCACCTCCGGTTCGCCGGTCCGGATCGCGGCGATCGGCGACGCCGACGCGTTGTTGTCGGGCTTGCTGATGGCCGAGGGCGTGCTCGACGGATTCAAGGTGGTCGACCCGGCGATGGTGAAGGTCGACAAGGTGTCCTCCGTGCTGATTCCCGCTTTCAACGGCGACACCCGACTGCGCTACGCCAAGGTCGCCTCGGACGCCAAGGCCGAAGAGGCGTTGCGTGCCTCCGAAAACGCGGCCAAGACCGGTGATTCGGTCATCACGGGGGTTTCGCCGGCCGCGCGCGGCGGGCAGGGGCAATAGGAGGCATGATGAAGGCGGGAGCGGTCGTGCCCGTGGTCGCGGGCATCCTCGGATTCGGGGTGGTCTGGTTTTCCAAAGCCACGTTGCCCCCCGGGTACGCGCCCTACCTCAGTCTGGCGGCGCTCGCGGGCCTCGACGCCGTTTGCGGGGGAATACGATCGGGTCTGGAAGGGAAGTTCAGCGACGACATTTTCCTTTCGGGCTTCTTCATCAACACATTGCTGTCCGCGTTCCTCGCTTGGCTCGGAGACCGCATTGGAGTCGATATTTTCCTGGCCGCCGTGGTATTGCTCGGCGGGCGGGTCTTCCTAAATCTCTCGCTCGTTCGTCGTTTCTGGTTGACCCAACGACAACTTGGCCGCGGCCGGGAGAACTGAACATGGCGGCGGGCGAGTGGGTCGTGGTCGTGGATCCCGGGTCGCGGGAGGTGCGTGCCGTGGCGTTGCGTCGCGGTCGCGGCGGGCGAATCGAAGTGGCGGGGTACGGGGTTGCTCCATCCCAGGGGATTGCCCGGGGCGTCGTCGTGGACCCGTTCGCGGCGTCCGACGCCATGCGCCGGGCCCTGCAGGCCGTCGCGCACCAGTCCGGCGTCGAGGTGCGGTCCATCCGGTGCGCCGTGGCAAACGGATCAGGGCCAGCCCGCTTTCCTTCCGGAGAAACCGCGTCGGGTTCCATCCCAGCGCTTCCGCCAAGGCCGTCGGGGCCGACCATCGATGCGGGCGCCGCGGCGCGATGGATGGCGGAACGGAGGGCTTCCGGAGGAACGGTACGCCCGGATCCCGCACTGCACCGAGCGGCGGCCGGGGCGGGGGTGTTGGTCGAGGGATGGCATGCGGCCGCGGTGGCGGCCGGGCATGCGGTACTGACGGGGCCCGAGTCGGCGCGACGCATCCTGGTCATCGACCTGGGAGCCGGTTCCTCGATGTGGGGACTTTGGAACGCCGGTTCGCTCGAAGCGACGGGAACGGTGCCCATCGGCGGAGACCGCTTCACCGCCGACCTTTCCATCGTGCTCGAATGCGATTCGGAGACCGCGGAACAACTCAAATGCGCCGACGGCGGGGTGCGTGTCGGATCGGACTCCGGGAAGGGCATCTTGTATCGTCGTGGCGATGGGGCGGAGGGACGCATTTCCTCGGGGGAATTGGCCGAAATCCTCGAGGCACGCGCGCTGGAGTGGCTCGACTGGATGCAGCGCAGCGTCGGCGATTGGTCCGGACTCGACACCGTAGTTCTGACGGGGGGCGGGTCGCGCCTGCGGGGGATGACCGAATTGATTCTTGATCGAACGGGCTTGTCCGTTCGGCGGGGTGCTCCGGTCGCGGACGCGTGGCGCGGGACGCCCCTCGAGGAACCGGAGGCCAGCGTCCTTGCCGGTATCGCGGCCTTCGCGTTCGCTGGCAACGCCGCGCGGGCGAATGCGCCGGGATGGGAAACGTCGGTTCGCTGGCTGCTCGAATCGTGGCGCGAATGGTGGCGAAGATAAGGCCCCGCGCAAACGAAGGTTCGACGGTGTTTTTTCCGGGTTTGCGGTATGGTGATCCTCACCGGCCCTCGTCAGCGTGCGGGCAGGGCCGAGCAAACGGCGGGCAAACACGGGAGAGGACGGTATTCCGATGAGCGGTGGAATCGAACCCTTTGCGAAGATCAAGGTATTCGGCGTCGGCGGAGGCGGTCAAAATGCGGTGAACCGCATGATCGAGGCGGGTCTCAACGGGGTCGACTTCTGGGCGCTCAACACGGATATCCAGGTCCTCAAGACCTCCTCCGCGAACAGCACCATCCAACTTGGCCAGCGACTCACCGAGGGCCTGGGCGCGGGCGGCAACCCCGAGATCGGGCGCGCGTCCGCCGAGGAGAGCAAGTCCGAGATCCAGCGCGCCCTCGATGGCGCCGACATGGTCTTCATCACGGCGGGGATGGGCGGTGGCACGGGAACCGGCGCCGCGCCGGTGGTCGCCGAGATCGCCAAGGAAATGGGCATCCTCACCGTGGCGGTCATCACCAAGCCGGTCTCGTTCGAAGTGCCGCGCCGGGCGCATTTCGCCAACGAAGGAATCGATCGGCTGCGCCAGCAGGTCGACACCATCATCGTGATTCCCAACGACCGGCTGCGCAACGTCACCGACAAGAAGACCACTTTGGTCGAGGCGTTCAAGGACGCCGACGAGGTGTTGCGCCAAGGCGTCGCGGGCATATCCGACATCATCACCATTCCCGGGTTGATCAATGTCGATTTCGCCGACGTGAAGGCCGTGATGTCCGACGCGGGAACGGCGCTCATGGGCATCGGATTCGCGGAGGGAGACCATCGCGCGGTCGAGGCGGCCCAGGCCGCGGTCAATTCCCCGCTGCTCGAAACGGATATCGCCGGCGCCCGTGCGGTGCTTGTGAATGTCACCGCGGGTCAGGACTTGACGCTCTCGGAAGTCTACGAGGCGCTTGAGTTGATCAAGGAGCGCACCGACGCCGAACAAGCGAACATCATCTTCGGCACGGTCGTCGATCCGCGCCTCCAAGGGGCGGTTCGCATCACGGTGTTGGCGACCGGATTCAACACCACCGGTCGACGTGCGGTGGAATCCGTCGCGCCGCGCGCCGCCGTGGTGGAACCCGTCGTCGCCACCACCGCGCCGACTTCGGGCAACACGGCGACCGAACGTCAGGCAAGCCCCGCGGTGCCGGCCACCTCGGAAACCCTCGACATCCCGGCGTTCCTTCGGCGCCGCAACTAATTCCGCATCGAAGGTGCAAAGGCCCCGCGCGCTGCGCGGGGCTTTTTTGTTCGTGCGAACCGTGGAGATGTCGGCGTTTCCGCGTGACACGAGCCCACCAACCCGGCGTCGTCCACCGTCTCCGGCGTTGCGATTCGTACCAAACCGGGACCGGTGCGACATGCACTCATCCCGCTTCCGGGTTCGGCCGCGACCGAGTACTCGATGCTCCCACATTTCGACGCGCCCAGCGACGGCCCGTCGTTTCGGCGGTTCCACAACGAGTTCCGCGTCGAAGAAACAAAGGCCCCGCGCGCTGCGCGGGGCCTTTTCATCCGTGCCAACCGTGGAGATGTCGGCGGTTCAGCGGAGCACCAGCACGCGCACGGGACGTCGACCGACTTTACGGGCTTCGCGGTTCGTGCCGAAACCGAGATCGATGCGACGACCACGGATCGCACTTCCGGTATCGGCCGCCACCGCGTATCCGTAGCCCTCGACGTACAGCCGAGTCCCGAGGGGAATGAGCCGCGGATCGACCGCGACCTTGCCGTATCCGACCCGTGTCCCCGTCGCGGTGCGATTGCCCCAGCGACCATTCTCTCCCGGCCCGTATCCGGTGGCGGTCATGGTGAGAACCCGCTTGTGCGGAACGGCGCTGCGGGAAGCAAGTCGCATTCCCTTCAGTCCGATGCGGACCACCGAGGTGCGCGCCGCCACGGACCGAACTGATACGACTTCGCGCCGTACCCGCTCGCCGTTGACATAGGTGTCCTTGTACTGGACCGTTTTCGCGCCATCCGCACCCGGAGTCAGCACGACCTTCAGGCCAGCGCGCAGGTCCGGGTCGTAGGTGTGGCGTGTCGGCGCGGCGATGCGGGCCGTTTCCGCAACGGTGTCGACGCGGATACGCGTGAGTTCGATGCGCATTCCGTCCACCAACGGTGTCTCGAGGGGAATCGAAGCACGGTCCAGCGGAGACAGATCGATCCGCTGAGCGGCGAGAAGCGATTTCACTTCCCGGGCGGTGGTGGTGATTTCGCGCGATTTGCCGCCGTCGACCAAAGTGACGGCAACGGCTTGATGCCGCGCGGACGCCGCCATGGCGAGGCTGCCGGCGGCGGTGGTGGCGAGCAATACCCGCCATATGGAGTTGTTCGGCACGTCGGCCTCCTTTCTCGGCGAACAAGGCGCTCGACGCACCCAGTTCCCGTGGTCAGGAGCGAACACGTGGTGTGATTCGCCGCGGACACGATTGCCCGCTTCATCGGGTCGGCGATCCGCGTTTGCGGCCGCCAAACCTTAGAACCCTACCCGATCGACATCGGGCTCGCCAGTTCTTCCTGCCGTAAGATGGATTGGAAGTAAACCAGTGACAGTTGTTGGCATGAAAAAAAGTGGTATTCGACCGATTTCGTGGGCGTTTCCCCGCCGACCAACGGACATTGCAGGGGTCCCCTTGGCGGGTCCGGGATTGGACGGTCGAAATGGATGACTTGACGCGTCCCGCGGATCTCAAGGGGCTGCTCGGCCGGCATGGAATACACCTGTCGCGTCGTTTCGGACAAAACTTCCTGGTGAACCGCGGTGCGCTCGACAAGATCGTTGGTGCGGCCGAATTGGAGCCGGAAGACACGGTGCTCGAGATCGGACCGGGCGCCGGCGTGTTGACGCGTGAACTGGCGGAGCGGTGCCACCGGGTGGTGGCGCTCGAGCTCGACCGCA
>JBJTRZ010000220.1:0-2927 GCA_046076415.1 Armatimonadota bacterium | reverse complement strand
GTCGATGAACAGCGCCACCGGTGCCATGTCGGCGATGCTGGCGTGGCCGTAATCGACGAACTTGAATATCCGGTCGACCGACGCCTCGGCGTCGGCGGGGTCCATGCGGGCGAGAATCGCCTCGAGCCCGTCGTTGCTCCGGGAATACCGCGCACCGGTGGCGGCCAGCAATTCGGGGGTCAACGCCGGCCGATCGGCCGCCGCGTCGGTGGGGCGCAACGAGACGAGGGTGACGCGCACGGGAGCATTAAACCAAACACGGCAATGGATCGCGAGGCCGGCCGCGGCCCGCGATCCCGGACATCAGTGTCGGACGACCGCGAGGCCCGGGTGCACGCTTTCGCCCTTGAGGGCGCGCGTGATGCGCAGCACCGCACCGGCCTCCTGAACCTCGACCACCTTTGCCGATGCCACCGGCTCGGTTTTGCGATACACCACGCGTCCACTGGCGTTGCGCACCACTCGCAGCGTGCGCATCACGTCGTACCCATCGCCTTTGCGCGGACGCCGTCTGGGATCGACTTCAATGACGAATTGGTCGTCGTCGAGCATTTCCAGCACGAACGCCTCGTCGGCACGCGTCCCGAGAATACGCGCGGGAACGGTCGTGGCCGCCTTGCGCGTGGCGCGCCCGATCTGGCTGCTCCACCATTCGGAGTCCCGGAAGTTCAGCGATCGATACCAACCCGAATCGAAACTCAGATTCGCGCGCGATTCGGAACCCTCGGCACGGTCGGCGGTGACGATGCGCCCGGTTTCCGCATCGACCACGCGGAACTCGAGCACCGCCCGGGCGATGGCGACGCCCACTCCGATCTGGGTTTGACGGCCGGCGCGCAGGGGGTCGGCGATTCTCAATCCGGAAATGCCGCGTTCCCGCATTCCCCAATCGGCGATCGTACCCACCACCAGGTAGCGCGCACCCAGCAACTTGCCGGTGCGCACCGCGGTGTCAGGATCGATCGATCCGGACGAGGCAAGGGCTTGTTCCGCGAGGATGTCCTTTATCCGGCTGCGCTCCACGACATCGAAGCCGGCCTTGGCCAGTTCGCCGGTCAACAGGTCGGCGACGGAGTTGACGAGTTGGGGGCGTGCACCGCCCCACCAGCCTTGCCCGAAGGTTTGCCCGAAGTCGGCCGTATCGAAGGGAAGCACGGCGTATCGACCGCGCACGGTTCCGTCGGAGCGTTCCGATGCGACCGGCTCGACCAAGGGAGGTTCGGCCGCCGCAAGCACGCGCGCCGCAGGGAAGAGTCCCGTGGCCACGATTCCAAAAACACTGCGCTGGATCAAGGTTCTTCGCCGCATCGAGCACCCCCCGCCGCGCGAACCGCGGCCGTCAGCCTTCGGCTGCGTCCCCCGCCGGCGCGGAGGCGACTTTCTCCGTATGGTCGCAACCCTTCTTGGCGTTGACGCACACGATTCCGCTCACGCGCCCGCGGAACGCCTTCTCATGCAATAGGCCGCCGCATTTCGGACACGGGCGTTCGAGTGGTTTGCCGGACAATGTCAATTTGCACTTCGGATACCCGGCACATCCGTAAAAGACCCCCGTGCGCGACCGTTTCTCGACGATTTCGGCCTTGCCGCAATCCGGACAGGTGATTCCCGTCGTCTTGGGCGCCGCTTTGTGGATGTACTTGCACTCCGGATATCCCGGACACCCGAGGAATTTCCCGAATCGTCCGGACTTCTCCACCAGCAGTTTTCCACACTGCGGACAGGGAATATCCGACACCACGGGCTCGGCGGCCTCGCCTTCGGCGGGACGATCCCGTTTTATGTATTTGCACGTGGGATAGTTCGAGCACGATTGGAATTTACCAAAACGTCCGAACTTCTCGACCAAGTCGCCGCCGCATTCCGGGCACTGTTCTCCGGTTGTCTTGGCGAAACTGCGTTCCTGGGCGCTCTCGATGGACCGCGAAAGCGGATTCCAGAAATCGCGCATCAAGGCGACCCAATTGCGCCGCCCTTCCTCCACTTCGTCGAGGCTGCGCTCCATTTCGGCCGTGAATTGGACGTCCAATACGGTTGGAAACGCCTCCACCAGCAAATCCGTGACGGCGAAGCCCAAATCGGTCGGATGGAATTTCCGCTCCTTGAGTTCGACGTAACTGCGGGCGACAATGGTGGAGAGGATGGACGCGTACGTGGACGGCCGTCCGATTTCCTTTTCCTTCAGGGTCTTCACCATCGTCGCTTCGGTGTAGCGCGGCGGCGGTTCGCTGAAGTGCTGCTTGGGGACCAACGCGACGAGATCGAGGCCCTGACCCTCGACCAGCGGAGGGAGAGGAGGACGCTCGTCGTCGTCGACCTGCTCCGGATTGTCCTTGCCCTCGTTGTAGATGCGCAGGAAGCCGTCGAACCGTACGGTCGACCCGGTGGCCCGGAATGTGAACCCGGCGGCGGCGATGTCCACCGAAACCGCATCGAAGATCGCCGCGCTCATTTGCGAGGAAAGGAAGCGCAGCCAGATCAGGCGATAGAGCTTGTGCTGGTCCGCCGAGAGCCGCGCCTTCACCGTATCGGGGAGCAGCCCGACCTCGGTGGGCCGAATTGCTTCGTGCGCCTCCTGCGCGGCACCCTTGGATTTGTAGACATTGGGCTTTTCGGGAACATAACGCTCGCCGTAGTGGGTGCGAATATGCTCGCGGGCGGCGGTCTGCGCCTCCGGGGCGATACGCGTCGAGTCGGTACGCATATACGTGATGAGACCGGTGGTCCCCGTCTCGCCGCCAAGGTCGATTCCCTCGTACAGCTGCTGCGCCACCGTCATGGTGCGGCGGCTCGAAAACCCGAGTTTTCGGGCGGCTTCCTGCTGGAGGGTCGCGGTTTCGAAGGGCGCGTACGGACTGCGCTTGCGTTCCGATTTGCGTATGCCGGCCACCGACCACGCGGCCCCCTCGAGCGCCGCGAGCACGCGG
>JBJTRZ010000219.1:0-4007 GCA_046076415.1 Armatimonadota bacterium | reverse complement strand
GATGCATCCAAGCGTTACGGTCAGACCACCCAGACCTATCCAGAAAATTGCACTGGTGAGCGATCGGGATTCAGCGCTCGTCCGAACTCAGGATGGCATACATGGGCGTGTCCCAGTGCCGGCCATCCTTGAAAACGCAATGGCGCAGAATGCCTTCGAAACGCAGTCCCGCCTTTTGCATGACACGGCCGCTGGCGAGGTTGCCGTCGAGATGCTGCGCGTAGATGCGCTCCAAATCCGCGATCTCGAAGCCGAATCGGACGACGGCGCGCACGGCTTCCGTCGCGTATCCGTGGCCTTGGAACGGCACCCCGATCCAATACCCGAGCTCGGCCCGTCGATGCACCGGATTTCCACGCAGGGCCACGGTGCCCACCACGGTTCCGTCGCCGTGGCGTTCGATTCCCCAGATCCGGTGGTGACGTTGCCGAAGTTCCGAGTGGGATTCGATCCATGCCGCCGCTGCGCCGTCGGGGTAGGGATGCGGAACGGCGAGGGTCGTCGCCGCGATCTTCGGGTCGGAGGCCATTTGCTGTATGGCGGGCGCATCCGTGGCCACCAGCGGGCGGAGCAGGAGTCGGCCGGTCCGGATTTCCATGCGCATCGTCCCGTCGCCGGGTGTCCTATAATACCCAAACCCACCCGGGGGAGCCTGCGCCGTGCCGATAGAACCGTATCTTCATCACCGTCCCCTGATCGGCGAACGGGCCTTCGTCCATCCCACCGCGACGGTGATCGGCGACACCCATATCGGCGACGATGTGTCGGTGTGGCCCAATGTCAGTTTGCGCGGCGATGTCAATTCGATCCGTATCGGTCGGGGAACGAACATTCAGGACAACGCGGTGGGGCATGTCACGCACCGGCATCCGGGCAATCCCGAGGGAGCGCCGCTGGTGATCGGCGAATTCGTGACCATCGGGCACGCCGCGGTGCTGCACGGGTGCACGATCGGGGATGAATGCTTGGTGGGGATGGGGGCGATCGTCCTCGACAACGCCGTGCTGGAGGACCGGGTTTTCCTTGCCGCGGGCAGTTTGGTGTCGCCCGGAAAACGGCTCGAATCCGGTTGGTTGTACCGGGGGAGCCCGGCCACCAAGGCGCGCCCGCTTACCGACGAGGAAATCGAGTTCCTCCGGTATTCCGCCGAGCATTACATCGCCACCAAGAATCACTATTTGACGCAGGAATCCGGGGAAGGGGCCGAAGGGGCCGACCCCGCGTGAGTGGGACCGACGGCGCGGATTCGCGCGATGGCGAGGGCGAGGGCGCGGCGGAGGATAGGAGCGAGGCAATGGCGCAGGAACCGGTACGGATTGTGTTCGACACCGACATGGGAAACGATGTCGACGATGCGTTGGCGCTCGCGGTGCTGCATGCCCTCGAATCGAAAGGGCATTGCCGCATCATCGCCTGCACGATGACGCGCAATGATCCGAAGTCGGCACTGTACACGGATGCGGTCAATGGTTTTTACGGACGGCCGCGCATACCGATTGGCGTGATCCGTCATACCAAACCGGCGGACCCGAGCGCGTATCTCGAGGTGCATGCGCAATTCAAGACGCGACTGGACCCGGCCAAGGCGCCCGAGGCGCTCGACCTGCTCCGCCAAGTGCTTGCGCAGCAGCCGGATCAATCCGTCGTGCTCGCGCAGGTCGGATTCTTCAGCAACTTCGCGCGCATGGCGGCCAGCGCCGACGATCGTGCGCTGCTGCGCCGCAAGGTACGTTTCCTCAGTGTGATGGCGGGAGCGTTCCAGCCGATCGACGGCAACGCGCGGTTCACGGAATACAACGTCGTTCAGGACATTCCGAGCGCCCAGGCGTTGGTGGCGGACTGGCCAACCCCGATCCTTTGGGGAGGTTTCGAGATCGGTTGGGCGCTGCGGTACCCGCTCGCCAGCATCAAGGCGGATTTCGGGATGGTCGCGAAACACCCGATTCCGCTGGCATACGCCGCGTACTGCCAGCCGGGAGAGGAACGTCCGTGCTGGGATTTGGCATCCTGCCTCGTGGCGGTGCACCCCGATCGGGGCTATTTCGATTTTTCCGCGGAGGGACGCGTCACGGTCGAGGCCGATGGTTTCACCCGATTCGTTCCCGAACGGGGTGGGCGCGACCGGTATCTGCGCATGGACACGCGCCAGCAGGCCCGCGTGCTCGAGGCGCTCGTGCAATTGACATCGCAACCGCCGCGCTGAACCCGTCGGGGGTGTTCGCTTCAGGCGATGCGGATCAGGCTGTCGACGTGGTGGGCGCCGGGCCACATTCGGCGCCAATGCCCCGGTCGTCGCCGATCGAGTCGGTACAGCGGCCGTTCCTCGATGGTCAGCTCGCCTAGTTCCGTGAACCGCTGCAGCGGCCATCCCACGACCCAAGGCGTTCCCTCGAGGCGCAAATGCGTGCCGGGGGCGCGAAAGGCGAAACGCACCTGGGCGCGCGCGGGGTCGAGTATGCCCACCACCTGCAGCGACGCTCGATGCGGGTAGGTGGCGACCCACCAGGTGCCGTCGGGCCGACGGTCCAACAGGTCGACGCCTTGTATCAGGTTTTCGCGCAGGCAACGATTCCAGAGCGGGTCCCCTTCGACCCGCGTGCGGGTTCCGTCGGCGGCGATGCAGTACAGCACGCCCACGCCGTCTTCGTCGGGATATTCGGTCTCGAGCGAAACGGTGGGTTTCTCGGGTAACGGGGGAGTCGGCCGCGGTCCGGGGCCGATGCGTCCGAATCGCGCCGATCCGGACTCGCCTTCCACGCGGTATGCGCCGGGTCCGATCCATTCGAACTCGCTCGTTCCGGGTGCGGATGCGAGCTGTTTTCCGGTTGCCGTGTCCAAGATGCGGCACGACTCGCGCGGGGCCCACGTGCGCACCGAGACCATCCTCCCGTCGGGGGACAGGGCCAGATCGTAGGGAGTGAGTCCGTCCTCGAAGCGGGCGAGCACCCGCGGCGGCGCGCCGGGGGAGTCGATGCGGACGACTTCGACCGGCCGGACTCGGTCTCGCCGCGACGTTCGCACGCAGTACACGCGATTTCGTGCGGGGTCGTGCTCCATCGCGAAGTGGTCGGCGTCACCACGGGTCCACTGCGCGCGGATGCGGCCGAGGAGGTCGCACTCCACGATTTGCCAGTGGGAAAGGCGTGGGTCTCCGGCCGGATGGTACCGGCGCAACGAGACCAGGAGTCGGATCGAATCGGCCATGGATTTCACGTGGGGGAGGGTTTGGTCGACTATTGTACGGGTTTCCCGTGTGGTCGTCGCCGTGGGAACCAAGTGTATGCGGTCGGCGGTATCATCGGGTGTAAGGCGCCTGCCTTGGAAAGGATTCCACGATGAAACCGATCGTTTTCGCCGCCCTGTTCGCCGTTTCCGCCACCGCCGCGATGGCGCAGACCACCAAGACCGCGACTCCCGCCAAGCCGGCCGCAAAGGCCTGCGCGATGAAGTCGGGAGCCGCCAAGAAGTCGTGTTGCGCGGCCAAGATGGCTGCCAAGAAGGAATGCAAGGAGTGCCCGGCCACCGCGAAGGCGGCGAAGAAGTAACCCGGCGCGATCCGCGAGGCGGACTAGGACAAGGCCCGGTGCCGCGCGGAGTTGCGCGACCCGGGCTTTTTCATTTCCGCGCCTGGTCGATTATGGGGCGCTGGGTCGATTCGCGAACGCGGCCGGTCACGTTCGCCACGAATCGTCCCCAGTCGCCGCGGATCCACGCGAGGAACTCCGTGTCATCGATGTGGATGCCCCATTCGGCTTCGATCGCCATCACCGCCGCGGTCGCGTCCAATCCATCCTCGTGGGCCCAGAACAGGGTGGCCGCGGGGTCCTCGGGAACGAAGCGGTCGTTTGGCCACCCCATCTCCGCGGCGACGATTGCCGCGCACCGTGCGGCGATGCGCGCGGTTTCGAGATCGGCGAAACCGTGGCCTTGGGGGGTGGTACGGCGGACCAAAAGGGCGCGGACCAGATCGCGGAACGGCGCGGCCGCCCGTTTCCATTGGAGATCGG
>JBJTRZ010000218.1:0-1294 GCA_046076415.1 Armatimonadota bacterium | reverse complement strand
CTCACGACGGCGGCGCCGCCGACGCGGCGGTTCCAGGTGGACAGCCGGTTCGTCGCCCCCATCCTGATTTCCGCCATACTACTCGCCGGCCATCTATCCTTCGGTATCCTCGAAGACTGGCGAAAAACCGCGCTCTGCGTCGCGTTCAGCATCGCCTGCGAAGCGATCGTCGGTCTGCTGGTCACCCGAAAAGTCCCGCATCTGGCGAGTTCGTACGTCTCGGGTATCTCGTGCGGCATTCTGGTCCGATCCCCCGACTGGTGGCCGTACCTGCTCGCCCCCGCAATATCGATCGTCTCCAAATATGTGATCCGCTGGAACGGGCGCCACCTTTGGAATCCGTCCAACTTCGCGATCGCGGCGCTGTTGCTGATCGCCCCAAATTCCGTGGCCAGCCTTTCCATCCAGTGGGGCAACAATGTCTGGCCGATGGCCATCATCTGGATCCTGGGCTCGACGATCATCTATCGGCTCAAGCGCTTCCATATCTGCGCCACTTACATCGGCTTTTTCTTCCTCTTCGCCGCCCTTCGGGCCACGTTCATGCCCGCGGATCAACCGTGGGGGACCCGTTTCGGCATCGAGGCGGCGCCGATCACCGGCCCGATGTACCAACTGTTCATCTTCTTCATGATCACCGACCCCAAAACCACCACCCAGTCCCGGCGCGGGCAGATGCTCGTGGCGTTCCTGGTGGCGGCCATGGAATCGGCGATCCGTTTCTTCGCGCCGATGCTCAATCTGATCCATCTGGCGGCGCATGCGCCGTACTACGCGCTCACTCTGATGGGGCCGTCGTCGAACATCGTCGAAATCGTTTTGCAAAAGCGGGCGAAAGCGGCCGCGGCCCCTCCGGCAACCGGAGCCGCCACCGCCTGAGCGGAACGACATTTCCCTTTCGGGCCCTCGAACCTCGGTTCGAGGGCCTTTTTCACGGCGGAACCCTCCCATGAACGATCCCGAAAACGCCTCGAGCCGGATCGACGCGGAAACCGTCGCTTGGATCACGGCGCGGCTCCACGAACGGGACGAGACATTGCTCGCTCCACCGGTCGTGCACCGAATCCAGCCGTGGTCCATCGTGCTGCGCTGCCACACCGATCGCGGAACACGCTGGTGCAAGAAGGTGCTGCCCGTCGCCGGACACGAACCCGCACTCAGCGCCCTGCTCGCCTCGCGGTTTCCCGGAACCGTCGCACCTTGCCTCGCCCACGACACCTCCGGACGACACGTGCTGCTCGGCCATATCGGCGATCCGTTGCGGGAACGTTTGCCCGAAGCGGAGCCGTTGTGG
>JBJTRZ010000217.1:0-9862 GCA_046076415.1 Armatimonadota bacterium | reverse complement strand
GCCGGTGAGGAGCGCAGCGAGCGAACCGGTGCGCACCACCGACGTGAACCCGGTCTTTTCCTTGAGCGGTGTCGCGATGAGGTCGCGGTAGCCGTCCCAGCGGTCCATTTCCGGATTCACCGGTTTGAGCAGGAGCGCGATACGCCGTTTGGGATCCTCGGCGGTCGGGTCGAAAACCACCGCCGCGCCGGGTTCGTTGTCGATGCCGGTGAGCCAGAGGAAATTCCGATCGGGCGTCCAACGGCCCTTCAAGGGCGCCCCGCCGTCGCCGGCGAACACCACGGCGGCCGCGCCGTCGAGCGCCGCGAGCACCGCTTCGCGCCGCGCCGCGTATTCGGCGGTGGGGATCGCCTCCACTGGGCCCTTGCGGATCGTCTGTTTGCGTGCCATGTCCGATTCCTTCCGTATCGCCGTTCGTGGGCGTGTCAGCGCGCGGTCAACGCCGCATCCTTGCGCAGCGGCGGGTTGGGTGGCGTGTTCGCGCTGGTGAGCGCGAAGGGTTCGCCCAGGAAATCAACGTACCCGGCGGCGATCACCTTGATGCGGTAGGTGCCGACCGGTCGCACGAAGCCGTACTTGCCATCGGCGTCGGTGGTGGTCGCCTCCACTTGGATATCGTCGCGCAGCAGCACCACGGCTGCCCCGCCGAGGGGTTTGTTGTCCGCCACGTCGGTGATCGTTCCCACCAGCGTCCGCGACACGCCCGGCGGGTCGGGATTCGCGTCCTCGATCAGCGTCAGGTCGCCGATTTCCTTGAGTCCGTTGGCCACCGTGGTATCGAGCGCAACATTCGCGGGGCCGCGGCTCGCGGTGACCCGCACGGGTCCACCCGGAATGTTTTCAATGAAGAAGGTTCCGTCGGCGCCGGTGGTGGTGAAGGCGCTGCCGAGTTCGCCCTCGACCACGACGAAGGCCGACGCGGACGGTTTGCCATCGGTGCCGAGTATGCGCCCGGCGATCTGTCCGATGTTGAGGTAGAGGGTGAGTTCCCCGTTCGCGCCCACCGAGATCGCGGGACGGAAGCCGATCTTTTGCGGTTCCTTGCCCGAAACCGTGACCAGCGCGAAGTTGGCGCCTAGGGCCGGATTTTTGAATCGGAACGATCCCACCGGGTTGGTCGCGTTGGCCCGGTCGCGGTTGACCGTGGTTCCCGACGCTCCGCCGATCTCCACCTTGGCGTTTTCCACTTCCTTGTCGTTCGCGGCCGAGTCGCGGACCATGCCGAACACCGACGTGCGGGCGCCACCGCCTCCGCCGCCACCCCCGCATCCCGCGGCCAGCACGACCACCCAGGCCGCTGCCAGCCACCCTGCCCAACGTCGCCGATCGCATCGCATCATCAACACCTCAGCGTACCGTCGTCACCGGGCGCATCTGCCGCGCGGCCGAACCGTCGTCGCCGCGCGCCGTCACCGTCAATAAGTAGCTTCCCGCCGGAAGCGGGCCTTGCTCGCCGCGGCCATCCCAGAGCACCGATCGGGTCGAACCCGCTTCGGCCCGGCCCGCGTCGAGGCGCCGCAGCACTTTCCCCGCCAGCGTCGAAACGGTCACTTCGACGTCGGCCGGCCCGGTCAACGCGTATTCGATCCGAACCGATTCCCCGCGCGTGGATCGGGTGCGCAGTCCCGCGATGGCGAGCGGGGTGGTGCGCGCCGATTCGGCGGTGATCGTGAATGTTCGCGTGGCGCCGGCGGCGAGCGCGGCGGTCCAACGGGAGCGGCGATCGAGCGGGAACGATTCTCCGGTGGCGTCGTCGGTCATCCGCAGTCGCGCGCCGCGCGGAAGCGTCGACAAGCCCTCCCAGCGCAGCGTGGCCTCGCCGGCGACCGGGCTCGAGAGGCGCAGTTTCCAGGTGGCCCGGCGCGCGTTCGCCGCGGACCGGAAGTCGCCGACCGCGCGGCCCCCGCCATGGCCGGCTGCTGCGAATCCAAAAGCCATCCGCGGCTCGGGATCGGGCGGAAGTTCCCGGTCCCACCGGGCATCCACGCCGTCCGTGGCGCCCGGCGCGGCGCCCAGCGCAACCGTTTCCGTGGACGCGCCCACGCGGGCGCTCACCCGCACCGTCCACTCGGGAGTGGTGCGCCGTGGCGCGATCGAACGGGTCGTTTTCACCGACCGGGTCGGCGCATCGGGGCCGGGGAGGAGCAGCACCACGCCGGCCGGCGCGTAGACCCGCAACCAGTAGCCTTTCCAGGCTCCTCCATCGAGGCTGGTCGTCGGCACGTACGCCGCGCCGTCGGGGTCCCACGCGAACGGTTCGGCGGCCACCAGATTCGAATCGACCGCTTCCGTCCACGAGACCGGATCGTTTTCGAGAAACTTGACCAGGATCTTCTCGATCGGGACCTGCTCCAGGAACGGCGATCCGATGAGATTCCATCCGTAGGGGACGGGAATGGTGAAGTCGACATCCCGAACCGGGGTGGTTCCGGTGATTTCGACCCGGTGCACCGGTCCGCCGGCACCGGGAAGCAGGCGGAGCCAGTAACCTCGTCCGGGCACCACCTGCCCGAGCACCGGTTTGTCCGGAACCGCCATCTCGTAGCGGTTGCCGAGCGGGTCCCACTGGGTGAGGACGAATTCGTCGAACGCGAGTCCGAGCACGCGGTCGATGGCGGGTTCGAGGGGGCGGACCGGAAACGAGACCAGGCGGGGCGATCCCGTGGCGAGCAGCGCCGAAACCGTGGTCACGCCACCCGCCCGACCGTCGTCGGCGAGCACGAGATGGTTCACCCCGTCGCCGGTGTTGCGCCGATGCACCGTGGAAACGCCGTCGCGGACCACCGTGATGGTGGTGCGCGCGAGTTCGCCGACGACCGATCCGAGGGATACTCCGAACCCTCCCCGGGTGATCGTGGCGGTCTTTTCGCGAACGATGCCCGAGGGAAGCACGACCTGGGAAACGGTCACGGAACCGATGGCTCCACTGGTTCCGGCGAGCACGCGGAGGTCGCCTTCCAGCCCGGTGGGCAGCAGCACCCGCTGCGAAACTCCGTTGAGCGAGAGGTCGAGCGTGATTTTGCCGTCGTCCTGACCGGCCGTGGGAAACGACAACGTGGTGAGGAAGCCCTCGCCCTGATCGACCACGGCTTGGTCGGATGCCGCACCCAACGTGGGGATTCGGTAGCCTTCGGAATCGAAGTAGGCCGCGTACGCCCGCCCGGAGAGCACGCGCTCCTCGCCGCCCGCCTCGGTGCGATGGTGGACGACCACGATGGTGTGGCTCTGACCGCCGGGATCGACCGGCGAGGGGGGGATGTTGTCGCCGGGGATGAGGAACGCGTAGAGTTTGACGCCGCCGGTCACGGATGTGTCGAGCACGTATTGCCGCTCGAACCATTCCCCGAACGCACGCCCCTCCACTTGGGGAACGATGTCGGCGGCGAGCGAGCGCAGCACCGGCACGTTGCCCCCGACCGCCGGATCGGTGTCGGCCCGGGCGTAGTAGGCCGTGTTGAAATCCTTGAAGAAGCCGGGGTTTTCGATCCAGCACTTGAGCCACGCGGCGCCGCTCATGCCGAGGCGCGGCTGGAGCATGCGCCCGATGGTGAAGACGCCGTCGACCGGGAAGTTGGCCTGCGACGGCGGGAAGAAGGTGCTGTTGGCCAGCGCGGGCTGGTTGAGCAGATCGTAGGTGGGCAGCAGGCTGAGCAGGCCGTTGGCGGTGGGGTCGAGGAAGTTGATCGACGGATCGCGGGCGATCAACGTTGCCGCGGCGCGCGCGAAGCCTTGCTCCCACGCGTCGTACTGGAACACGAGCGGCCCGTGGAACGCATGGACCAGGTTGAGCAGCAGCGCGTGCGCGATCGAGTCGATGCTGCGGAAAAGCGGAAGGTGGATGCGCGCCGCGCTGGCATCGTAGGCGCCGAACGCGAGCCGTTCGATATCGGTCTGCAGTCCCTCCTCGAGGAAGCCCATGGCCCGGATGGTGACGGTGCCACTCCACGCCGGCGCACCGTAGAGCGCCACGAGCTTTGGATACACCACGTCCACCAACTGCCGCATCGCGTCCTCGATCGGCACCGCCTCGTTTCGGTCGTTGAGGAAGCTGGCTCCCTTGAAATTCTCGAAGGCGAAGGTCAACGTGCCGCCGCCGAATCCGCGGGTGACGGTGCGTCGCGGAATTTGCAGGCGACCGTCGGTGCGGCCCAGCACCACGGTGGAGACCACCGTGAGCGGTGGACGTTTGCCGGCCTTGGCCGTGCCCGGCCTTGGTCGCAGTCCCGCGGCTTGTCGGCGCCACAGGGTGCGCAGGCGATCCTCGACCAAGTTCGCCCGGCGCGCCGCATCGACTCCGGCGGGCAGGTCCACGATCAACGCGGATTGCGGTCCCGACGACACGGTCGCGAAGCGCCGGTTCACCAGATTGCGGTACGGAGCTCCTTGCGCCGAGGCGTTCGGGAGCGGAATGGCCGCCATCAGGAGGGCGGCGGCGGCGATGAGGCGCAGGATTCGCATCGGATTCAGGATATCGGACAGAGCTCGCCCGGGCCGGTGCTTCCACCGGGGTGCGGCCCTTCCTTGGACCCGATGCCCGCTGCCCGGCTTCACCGCCGGCGGCAGGCTAAGCGAGGATGTCGGCGAGCACCCGGCCCTCGTCGGTGGGACCGATCAACCGCTGATCGAGGCCCTGCCAGGCGTAGTGGAAGCGATAGGGGTCGAGTCCCACGGCCGTGAGCAGGGTTGCTTGGAGATCTCGGATGGTGGTTTTGTCCTTCACCGCGTGATAGCCCATCTCGTCGGTTTCGCCGTACGAAAGGCCGCGCTTCACGCCACCGCCGGCAAGCCACATCGCGAAGCCGTGGGGATGGTGGTCGCGGCCGAAGTATCCCTTGCGCACGTTCGCGCTGCCGTTGTCCTGCAGCATCGGCGTGCGCCCGAACTCCCCGCCCCAGACCACGAGCGTGCTGTCGAGCAAACCACGCTGCTTGAGGTCCGTCAGCAGCCCGGCGATCGCCCGGTCGATCATCGCCGCCTTGATCGGCAGGGTCTCGTCGATGGATTCGCCCGGCGAGATGCCGTGGTGGTCCCAGCCCCAGTCGTAGAGTTGGACGAAACGCACGCCCTTTTCCACCAAGCGGCGGGCGAGGAGGCAGTTGTTGGCGAACGTGGGGTCGTCGGTGCGGTAGAGGACGCGGGGGTCGCTGGCGGATTCCGCCGGACTCACATGGCCCGGCCGCGCGCCGTAGAGGTCGAGGATGTGGGCGGGTTCCTTGGAGATGTCCATCACCTCGGGGACCGACATCTGCATGCGATAGGCGAGTTCGTACTGGGCGATGCGCGTGCGGGTCTCGGTGTCGCCGATCGCCGCCTCGGTGCGTTCGTTGAGCTCGCGGAGCGCGTCGAGGGAACGGCGCCTCAGTCCACGGGGCAGCCCCGCAGGGTCGGAGAGATAGAGCACCGGGTCGCCGCCGTCGGTGCGGCACTGCACGCCCTGATGGATACCGGGCAGGAAACCGCTGCCCCACACCGATTTCCCCGCGTCGGGCACCTTGCCCCCGGAGCAAAGCACCACGAATCCGGGAAGGTCCCGGCTCGCCGACCCCAGTCCGTAGGTGACCCAGGACCCGAGGCTCGGATACCCGAGGCGCGCGTTGCCGGTCTGCACGTACAGCTGCGCCGGAGCATGGTTGAACTGGTCGGTGGTCATGCCGCGCAGCACGCAGAGTTCGTCGGCGACCGTGCCGAGGCGGGGCAACAGTTCGCTCATCCACTGGCCGGAGGCGCCGCGCTGGTGGAAGGCGAACGGGCTGGCCAGCATGCGGGGAACGCCGCGGATGAACGCGAACCGTTTGCCGGCGAGGAAGCTGTCCGGGCACCGCTGACCGTTCACTTTTACCAATTCCGGCTTGTGCTCGAACAGGTCGATGGTGGAGGGTGCGCCGGCCATGTGCAGATAAATGACCGCTTTGGCTTTGGCGGGCGTGCGCGCCCCGGCGGAAGGGGGCGCCGCCGCGTCCGAGTCGAGCGCTTCGAGCGCCATGGCGCCGAAACCGAGCCCCACGCGGCCGAAAAAATGGCGCCGGGTCAGGGAACGCGCCCGGGCGAGCCCGGGAGCAGAGTCGCACAGCGCATCGTCGCGATAGTCCACGACGTCAGTGTAGCCCGAAACCGGGAACGTCCCCGCCGGGGAAGGGTATAAAAGGAAGGATCGCGCGCGCCTCGGGCGCGGCACCGGGAAGAGGCACTGGGATGGCGGCAGCTCCGATCAAACTGGATATGCTCGGCGACGAGGAAACCCGCGCCGGCAATTATTTCGTCTCCACCTACCCGCCGTTTTCATTTTGGAAGCCCGACCACGTGGGCGAGGCGCTTGCGGAGTTCGAACGTTCGCCCGCGCCGGACACGCCGCTCGGCATCTACCTGCACGTGCCGTTTTGCCGGAAGCGGTGCCACTTCTGCTACTTCCGCGTGTACACGGACAAGAACGCGCAGGAGATTTCGCGCTATGTCGACGCGTGCATCGCCGAGCTCGGGCGCTACGCCGCCATGCCGTTCATTGGTGGCCGCAAGCCGCGCTTCGTGTATTTCGGAGGCGGAACGCCCTCGTACCTGAGCACGGCCGAACTGCGCCGGCTCACCGACGCCATGAAGGCCCATCTTCCGTGGGACGAGGTGGAGGAGGTGACGTTCGAGTGCGAGCCGGGAACGCTCACCGAGCTCAAGATCGCCACCATCCGCGACATCGGGGTGACCCGCCTCAGCATGGGCGTCGAGCACTTCGAGGAGCGCATCCTGCGCCTCAACGGCCGTGCCCACGGCGCCAAGGAAATCGATCGTGCGTTCGGGTATGCCCGCGCCGCCGGGTTCCCGCAGATCAACATCGACCTCATCGCCGGCATGATGGGCGACACCGACGAGGACTGGGATGCGGCGATCGACAAGACGATCGACATGGCGCCCGATTCGGTCACCATCTACCAGATGGAGATTCCGTACAACACGACGATCTTCGCGCAGATGCAGGCGGAGGGCAACGAAACGGCGCCGGTGGCCACGTGGGCGAAGAAGCGCGCCTGGGTGGACCATGCCTACGCGCGGTTGGAGTCCGCCGGATACACGGTCACCAGCGCCTACACTGCGGTGAAGGATCCGGCCAAGGCCACCTTCGTTTATCGCGACCAACTCTGGAAGGGCGCCGACCTGGTCGGGGTGGGGGTGGCCAGCATTTCCCACGTGGGCGGCGTCCACTACCAAAACCAGCACAACATCGACCCGTACATCGAATCGGTGGAGGCCGGGCGCCTCCCCATCCATCGAGCGCTGCGCCCCACCGCGGAGGAAAGCCTCATCCGCGAGGCCGTGCTCCAGTTCAAGCTGGGCAGCCTCGACCTCGATTACTTCCGATCGAAGTTCGGAGTCGACCTGCGCGAGCGGTTCCCCGAGGCCTTGGCGGCCATCCGCGCGACCGGGCATCTGTCCGAGGACGATCATCGCCTTTCGCTCGATCGCGCCGGCCTGCTGCGCGTGGATCGTCTGGTCCACGAATTCTTCCTGCCTCCGCATCGGGACGCGCGCTATGCCTGAAGCCGGTACGCCGGATCTGCTCGCCCCCTTGTCGTCGATCCGACCCGCCGGCGAGCTGCCGGAGGTGGAGCGCATCTCCGCCGAGGATATTCCCGAGCCGGCCCGGTCGCTTCTCGCCCATCACCGGGATATGACGCCCACCCTGGCAACGTTCCATGGCGACACGATGGGATTGCTGGTGCTGGCGCGGCATCCGGGAACGGACCATCTGGTGCGCGAGATCGTGCTGTTTCGGCAGGGCGATGGCACTCCTGTGGAGTACGGCGCGATCCATATCCACCTCGATCGGTTCGATTCCGCCGCACGGGCCGAGATCGAGGCGGGTGGCAAACCGTTCGGCGCCGTGCTCGCCGACCACGGCATTCCCCACGGTGGATGCCCGCACGCGTACGTGAAAGTGCGTACGAACGCGTGGTTGGAGCAGTGTTTGGAACTTCCGGCCGGTCCGCATGTTGCATACGGTCGGAGGAACGTTTTGCGCGGCCCGGACGGGTCCGCGCTCGCCGATGTCCTCGAGATACTTCCCCCGTTTCCGATGGAGTCGCACGATGTCTGAAGCAGTCCAGTACGATGCCGTGGTGATCGGTGGCGGTCCCGCCGGCGCCACCACCGCCGCCGTGCTCGCCCAACATGGCCGCAAGGTCCTGGTGCTCGAGAAGGAAACGTTCCCGCGGTACCACGTGGGCGAATCGCTGATGCCCTACTGCTATTTCCCGCTGGAGCGCATCGGCGCGCTCGAAAAGGTCAAGGCATCGGCGTTCCCCAAGAAATACAGCGTCCAGTTCGTCACGCCCGCCGGCAAGGTCTCTCAACCGTTCTATTTCTTCGAACACTGGGACCACGAGGCGGCGATGACGTGGCAGGTGGTGCGCTCCGATTTCGACAAGATGCTGCTCGACACGGCCGAGGAACACGGAGCCGAGGTGCGTTACGCCACCCGCGCCAAGGAAATCCTCCGCGATGAAACCGGGCGGGTGATCGGGGTGCGGGCCGAGAACGCCGACGGCGAATCGATGGAGGTGCGGGCCCGGGTGACGGTGGACGCGTCGGGGCGCGACGCGCTGGCGGCGGCCCGCAACCGGTGGCGCGTCAAGGATCCGGTGCTCAACAAGATCGCGCTCTGGACCTATTATCGCGGCGCCCACCGCGATCCGGGCATCGACGAGGCGGCGACCACCATCTGCTACCTGCCGGGCAAGGCTTGGTTCTGGTACATCCCGCTGCCCGACGATGTGGTGGGGGTGGGCGTGGTGGCCGACCGCGACTATCTGTACCGCGACACGCGCGACAAGGCGGAGATCATCGCGCGCGAAGCACAGGTGAACCCGTGGATCGCGCAGCGCCTCGAGGGCGCCGAGCAGTTCGGGCCGTACTGGGCCACCGGGGAATTCTCCTACCGGTCGGAGTATTGCGCCGACGACGGCATGGTGCTGGTCGGGGACGCGTTCGCGTTCCTCGACCCCGTCTTCTCGTCCGGAGTGTACTTGGCCCTCAAGAGCGGCGAACTTGCCGGGGATGCCATTCACGCGGCGCTTGCCGACAACGATGTTTCGGCGGGGCGCTTCACCGAATACGGAGAGCAGATGTGCAAGGCCATCGAGACCATGCGCGCCCTGGTGTACGCCTTCTACGAGGAGAATTTCTCGATGAAGGAAGTCGTGGGCAAGCATCCCGAGGTGCGCTCCGATCTCGTCGATTGCCTGATCGGCGATCTGGTGCGCGACTACGATGCGCTGTGCTCCGCGGTCGGGGAGTTCGCCTCCCTTCCGCCGCATCTTTCCCACGGCCGGCCGCGCGTTGCGCCACCCGAGCCCGCGGGCGCCGGAGCCTGATTTTGCCCAGCCGGTTCGTCCACCGTCAACGCGTGGAGTTCTCCGAAACCGACATGGCGGGCATCGTCCACTATTCGCGATACTTCCGCTACATGGAGGTCGCCGAACACGCGTTCCTGCGCTCCCTCGGCACGTCGGTGGTCGGGATGGACGTGGCTTGGCCGCGGGTCGAGGTGTCGTGCGCCTACAAGGCCCCGCTGCGGTTCGAGGACGAAATCGACGTGGAACTCGACGTGGTGGAGCTGAAAAAAAGGGCGATCACCTACGGGTTCACCATCTTACGGGTGGCGCCGGGGCCGCGGGCGGTGGTGGCCACGGGACGCACGACGGTGGTCTCGGTGGCGATGGACCCGACGACCGGTGCCATGCGGGCCGTTCCCATGCCCGCCGATTTCGCCGCCAAGCTCGCTCCCGCGGCGCAGGAGTGAACCCGGTGGACGACGTCGAGCGTACGCGGGTCGCGGAGCGGCAACGCGCCGCGCTCGAGTCGTTGCTGCGGGCGC
>JBJTRZ010000216.1:0-2283 GCA_046076415.1 Armatimonadota bacterium | reverse complement strand
GGCATGCCGAAGGACGGGCCGGGGAAAAAGTTCCCCGGGCGAGGGGGTTCGGGTGGGGGCGGGTTTTGGTCCGCTCCGCTAGGCGTGCGTCGCGGAACCCTGCGGAGGTTCGCGGCAATGCACGGACCGCACGGCCACCCGGATCAAGGAACTGGCGTCGATGGTTCAGCCTCCCGCCCGGAAACCATCGATGGCTTCCGCCGACTCGAACGGGTCGGCGTGGAACCCGGCGTTCGCCGCGCGATCGGCGTAATCCCGTGCTTCGCCATGCCGCCCCGCGGCCACGAGCGACTGGGCGGCGTGGAGATTCGCGGTGCCCGACGTGCTGTCGAGCCGTACGATGGCGAGATCGGCTTCGAGCACTGTGTTTTGGTCGCCCAGACGTTCCGCCGTGTCGCGCACGGCCTCCCAATGCATCCGGTCGTCGCTCGCTTTGGCCGCGATCCGGTAGTGCGCGAGCGCCTGCTTCCGGTTTCCCTCGCGTTCCTCGACCGTTCCCGCCAGGAAACGCGCATCGGTATCGCCGGGGGCGTCCTGGAGCACCGAGCGCAGTGTCCTGCGGGCGGCTCCCGTGCGATTCAGGGCGATTTCGATCGTGGCGGCGAGGATGCGAGCCGGAATGTGGCGGGGGCGCAGATCGAGCGCATTGCCGATCGCGTCCAGCGCCTCCTCGTTTCGGCCGCAATCGGAAAGGCCTTCGGCAAGTTTGAGCCAACCGAGGACGCAGTTGGGGTATTCGCGCACCAACGACTTGGCGAGCGGGATCACCGGTTCGCCTTCTCCGAGCCGGTCGATTTCGGCAAGTCGCTCGGCCACGTGGCTCGCGGGCCAGTATTCCCAGCGGGCGAACGCACCGAGGATCTCGGCGGCGAGGTCTCGGGTATCGGGAACGGTGTCGTCCCCGGCGAAGCCCTGCAAAACCATCGCGATTTCGGCGGACAGTCCGCGCGCCACCGCCTGTTTGGCGCTTTGCTCGAGGAACTGCAACAGGTCGCCCTGGCCTACGACTTCCCTGAGGGAGCGGTAGTCGGAACCTTCCACAACGATGAGGCGCTTTTCGCGCGTGGCGGACAACGACAACAACATGGATCGAATCCCCCTTCTCCCGTGCAACGGCGACGCGCAGGGCGGATGCGTCGATGACGCTCCCAGCCCCCGATCCACCGTCGATCAAGCAGTACGGCGAACAGGGAGGCCAACCCCCCGAAACACCGTGATAATATCACAATAAGTTATCTATTGCCGTTGGGGAATCGACAAGATCGCTTGCCGTCGGGTATTCCCGGTCCGGTTGTGTCGGGGCAGGATGCCGACGGGTGTGATCCCCGTCCACTCGAAGCAGGCGCGGTCGGCACCGCCCAACACCTCGCTACTCGCGGAGGGCACGGGGAACCGGAAAGGAACCGGGAAAAAACTTCCGATTATTTTTTTGCGGAAAGTTCGCGGCCCAGTCGCACCCAATGCGCCGCCCGCTCCGCGGCGTCCACGATCCAATCCGCCCCGTTGCGGATCGACTCCACCAAACCCACCGGACCGGGCACGCTCGGCAGCACCGCGGCGAGCCCAAGCTTGCCCGGGGAGATCGACGGATCGAAGCCCCCCACGATCGCAACCACCGGGACTCCGGCCCGCGACGCCCGGGCCACCACGCCCGAAACCGCCTTGCCCCCGCCTGTCTGCGCGTCGAGACGCCCCTCGCCGGTCACCACCAAATCCGCGCCGCGCAGTCGCGCATCGAAATCCACCGCGTCGAGCACGATCTCGATCCCCGGACGCACGTGCGCCTCCGGAAACAACAGACGCAGTCCGTAGGCGGCTCCGCCCGCCGCCCCCGCGCCGGGAAACGACGGCGCGCCGGCAATCGTGGCGAAGTGCGCGAGCGCCGCGTCCAAACGAGCCACCGCTGCCGGATCCGCTCCTTTTTGCGGGCCGAACACCGCGCTCGCACCGTCGCTCCCGCACAGCGGATTCGAAACGTCGCACGCGATCACCACCGACTCCAGGTTGCGCCACGGGTCGGGGCTGCCCGTCTCGATCCGGTCCAGTGCCGCGAGGGCCGCTCCGCCTGGCGGCAACACGCGCCCGGCCGCGTCGAGCAGCCGCCAACCCGCCGCTTGCAGGATGCCCGCCCCGCCGTCGTTGGTGGCCGATCCCCCGAGCCCAACGATCAAATGGCGAATTCCCGGCGCTTCGGCCGCGGCGAGCAGGAGTTCGCCGACTCCGAACGTGGTGGTGGTCGCAGGATCCCGCCGCACCTGGGGCACCAGCCCGAGTCCGGCCGCC
>JBJTRZ010000215.1:0-11357 GCA_046076415.1 Armatimonadota bacterium | reverse complement strand
GCGCGCCACCAACCGCGGCCCGAGCCCGTATTGACCCTCCTCGGAACGTCCCCAGACCGCCGCGGAAACGGCCCCCAAGGCCCGTACCCGCTCCATCCACGCGTCGAGCGCATCGCCTGCCCGATCCGTTGGCTGGTCGGGAAAGGGCAGGCAGGCCTCGCCGCCGGGCACGAGGGTGGTCGCGAAACCCGCGACGCGCTCCGGTCCACCCCCCATGGCCAGGGATCGAGCGGCCATCCACGCCCGGTGGTTCGCCACCGCCTCTCGCCGGATCCAAGCCTCCGGCATCAGTAACCCAGTTCCGGATCCACCCGATTGACCAGCGGCTCGCCCGCGAGCGCGCGACCGACCTGCTCGGCCGTCAGGCGCGCGAGGCGCGGCCAATATTCCGGGGTGTTTCCGCCCGCGTGCGGGGTGATGATCACGTTGTTGCAATCCCACCAGGGCGAGTCGGGCGGCAAGGGCTCCTCCTCGAAGACATCGAGTCCGGCTCCCGCCAGCCAGCCGCGATTGAGCGCTTCGCGCACCGCACGTTCATCGATCAATCCTCCCCGTCCGATGTTGAACAGGTAGGATCCCTTGGGAATCACCTCGATTTCGTCCTCGCCGAACGTCCATTTCGTCCCGGGCGTGAGCGGCAAGGCAAGGACGATGAAGCGCGAGCGCACGACCATTTCGTGGTACTGGATGTGCGGCAGCACGACGTCGAAGCCCGGCGGAACGGGACGGTCCGCGTGGCGCCACACGCCGATGGTGCGCATACCGAACGCCTTGGCGCGGGTCGCGATCGCGGCGCCGATCGCGCCGGTGCCCACGATTCCCATCGTCGCACCCTCGAGCTCGAATTGCACCGGCACCACGGCGTCGCGGTCCCATGTCCGTCGCGCCTGGAGGCGACCCGCCAACGGTAGGCCGCGCGCGAACGACAAAAGCATGGCCATGACATGGTTGGCGCAGGAATCGACATGGATTCCCGAGCCGGTGCACACGGAGGTTTCGTCGCCACCCGGGGTCCGGAACAGTTCCGGGTAGATCTTGTTGTCCACTCCCGCCGACCAAAACTGGATCCAGCGGGCACGCGAGGCCAAGGCGCGCAGCTCCGGAGGGAAGTGGGCGCAGAGCACTCCGTCGGCCGCCGCCAGCAGCGACGGGTCGGGGTCCCGGGGATCGACACGGTCCCAGCGCACCCGATCGCCGTAGGGGGAAAGCGCATCCGTCAGGGCGGATTCAAGTTCGGGATCCGGGGCCGAAAGGCAAATGAGTCGCATGGCCCAGTCTACCCGGGGTGGGTCGGGTCAGTCGGTGGAGCGCACCGCATCCTTGGTCGCCGCGACCATGGATGCGGGCACGACCAGCAGGTGCGCTCCGCCGGCGATCGCCGCGGGCACGTCGGCGGGATCGTCGACGCGAACCCAGAGCGGGGGAAGATCGAGCACGGGCAACGGCAGGAGTTCGGCGTCCGCGAGCAATCCGTCGAGGGTGGGATCGATGGTGCCGGGATCGTCCTCCGGCCGGAGGAGCCCGACGCGCTTCGGGGCCGGAGTTCCCGGGATGGATTCCGCAAGGGCGGCGTTCCACCGGGTCGCGTCCTCGGGGGTGGGGGTCCATTGAACGACATCGGCGTCCCGGGAAAGGGCGAACGCCTGAGCCGGGGAAAGGGGTGCTGCGACGGGCCCGCCGCCCATCGCCCGGGCGCAATTCTCCACCATTCCAATTTCTTGGAAACCCGTTATGAATAATCCATCGGCACCGCCGCGCACCGCTTCGTCGCGTTCCGCCGCGGTCGATACGCTCCCCCACACCGGTATCGTCACCCCCGTCCGCGTCGTCGCCGGCGTATGCGCCGGCCCGAGCAACACCCTGCGCCGCCGCCGTCGCTCCACCGCAAGCACCTCCTCCGCGGAGGGTTCGACGCAGACGCACGCGCGGTGCGGATCCACCAGCAGCAAGGTACCCTCGCCGATCGATGCCCGCGCCTCCTCCACGGCGCATACCACCGGCACCGGTACAACGTCGCCGGGCGGTGCCGCGAAGGAGCGTTCGGCCACGATGCCCGCCAGCACCGCGTCGAACGGCAGCGGCATCCACAGGGCGGGTTCCACCGAATCGACCACCAATATCAGTTGGATCGGACCCTCCTCGCGGCGTACGCGCTCCTCGAGCCACCCCAATGTTTCCTCGGTCAACGTGGGTCTGCCGTGTTGCCAGGCCACACGCGCGGCGACCCCCAACGCGGCGGGTCGAACGACCGCCCCGATTCCCGGCAGAAGGATCATCGCGGCGGACGGGCCGAAGGGGGCGGGGATCCCGGCTTTTGCGTCGGCGGGGGCACCTTCTCCGGCTTTTCGGCGTCCTTGCCGTCGGGCTTGGCGTCCTCGTCCTCGATCAGGAACTTGCTGCCCTTCTCCGACGGAGCCAGATCGATCGATTCCTTGCCCTCCGCGAGCACGACCGTGGCCACCGACGAGCGCAGCTCCTCCCCCTTGTCGGTCTTGGCGATCACGGACCCCTGCAACACGGCCGTTTCCTCCGCCCCGCGGTACTGGATTCGGTCCGCGGTGACCGTCCATTTGCGATCCCGGACGGTAAATCGAATCACCGCATCCTTGGACGTATCCGCGATTTTCGTTTTCCAGTTGTACGCGACCTCGGTGGCGTCGATGGTCACCGGGTTCCTGAAATCACGTCGAACCGAGCCCTCGGGAGGTTCGGATTCGTTGGGTTTCGGACGTGCGAGCACGCGGACATGGCCGGTGAGGCGGGCGATCTTACGGCCGTAGTCGGCCTCGCCGGTGTCGCCGACGACCGTATTCTGCTCGTCGTCGACGGTCAATTTTCCCGGCGCGGTGCCGATCTGGGTGCGGCGATTGTAGACGACCTTGTCGGAGCGGAACGCGGTGGTTCGGTACAACAATCGCGCGTTGCCGAGCAGGGTTGCGACGCCGCCTTCGGGAGTGTCCTTGTACAGGGCGGTGTCGCCGTACGCGTACAGGAACGGGTCGTCGGGCCCTTCGGGCTTCCACTGGTCCTTCGCGCCCGGGTCCTTGGCGGACCTCAGCTCCGGGGGAAGGGGCTTGGCCGAGGGCTTGGCGAACGGCGGAGGCGGAGCCGGCTCCGCCGCGGTGCGTCGCTGCCCCAGGCTCCCGGCCGCGATGCCCGCGATCAGGAGGAGCGTCGTTGCGGCAAGGCGCTGCGCGTGCATCAAAGATCGACCTCCCGGACCAGGAATCGGCCTTGGAAACCCCGGGCGTCGAGCGCGCGATCATCGAGGTCGAGCTGGAGGCGGTCGACCCGTGCGTTTCCGCGTTCGAAATCAATCTCCACCGGGCGCGGCGCATCGACATGTCGGTCGTGCGTGCGCCACAGCAGTGCCTCGGTACGCAAGCGCAGGGTTCCGACGGCGGCCGTCAAGGCATCGCCTTGGTCCGCGGGGGTGGGTGCGATGGTCGCGGTCACGGGGCCGAAGAGGCGCAAGGTCCCTTCGTCGGATGCATAGGTGCCCGAGCGGGCGCGGCAACGTACGCGGGGACCGCCTCCACGGAGCAGCACCGCGTCGATTCCGCCTTCGAAATCGACTTGGGAGCGGTTGGGTCCGGTGGCCACGCGCGGTGCGCGCACTTCCCAAGCCGTACGTCCTTCGGCGCGACCGGTGACGACCAGATCGCGGAAAATCGTCCTGCCGGTGGCGCGATGGGTGGCCGACTCGGGGGGAAGGGGGGCTGCGGCGCCCCGCATGAGGGCGACGGCGACGGCTCCGACCACCAGGGGTCCGGTGGCGGTTGCAGCCAGTAGTTGCAAGTCGCGACGCATGGGGGGCGGAAAGAAAAGACTCCCGGAACGGCGCCGGGAGTCGATTCACGGAACGATTGGGATCAGAGATTCGGCGGGAACGGAGGTCCGTCGGTGTTGCCGAGCTTGAACGTTCCCAGATTTCGGGTGCTGCCCGCGCCGGTGGCGGGGACATCGAATCCCGGGGACACCAAATTCACGAGGGAGCAGCCAAGTCCCGCGGGGCAATGGTAGCCGGAGCGGTAATAGGCTTCCCGGCCCAGGCTGTCGAGGGGGCCTTGGAGGGAACCCTTGGTGGCCGTGGCGATCGGATCGGTCTTGACCAGGAACGAGCCGTCGGAGCCGGTGAACGCGGTGACACCCGCGATCACGACCTTTGCGCCATTGACGGGCGTATCTCCGGAATTGGCGTCGAGCACCACTCCGGTGAAGATGGCCTTGGAGCCACCACCGCCGCCGCCGCCGTTCGAACCGCCTCCGCTCGCGCTGCCTCCGCCGCCGCAACCGGCGACGAGCGCGCAGAGCGCGGCACCGACCGCGAGGAATTCGCGGCGGGTCCGGGTGGAAGCGGGACGGCCTGTGCCAAAGATCATTCGGAAATCCTCCTGGTCGCAACCGGGGGACGCGCCATCGCACCGACGCGACACTTGACGCCAGTATAACGGAAACCGGCTTGGCCTTGCAAGCAGGCACGCCCCCGCCGAACGTGCGAACGCCTCCGGAATTCGGGATTCCGGAGGCGCAGGGATCGATGCGGGGCCGTGGACGTCAGGCGAGGATGCCGGCGGCCGTCTGTATGCCCGAGAGGCAGGCGCCCTCCATGAAGCCCTGCCACTCGTAGAACGAGTTGGCGTGTTCCCCGGCGAAGTGCAGGTTGCCGACCGGTACCGATTCCCACCCGGCGATCGTGGAGAACTGTCCGGGGAGGTAGCAGGTGTACGAGCCACGGGTGAGGGGGTTCGACGGCCAGTGCTCGAGGTGCGCCACGGGTCGGCCCTTCGATCGCGTCGCCGCGGCCGCGGATCCCGGATAGACCACTTCGGCGTCCCGCAACCACTTCTCGGCCTCGTCGGAGGTGCGGGCCGGGTTGAGCGCCGCTCCGCGGATTCCGCCCGAGTAGTCGACCAGCACGCCACGATCGGCTCCCGCCTTGGTGTGATTGGTTTCCCAAGTGGCTTGATAGTTCGGAAGGTCGGCGTACGACGCCCCATTCGACCCCAGCACGTTCCAGGGACGCCCTTCGAAAGCGACCATCATTTTGGCGTTGGTGCCGTATCCAAGCTCGCGGATGGCCTTGACCTTGCCCGCGGGCAGCCCGAGCGACGCGTCCAAATCAACGGTGCGCAGGACGCTGAAGGGGATCGCGAGGACGACGGTGTCGTGGACGCGCACCACGGTCGACGTGCCCGATTGGAACGTCAATTCGATGCGGCCGTCGGCCAGCTTGCGGACACGGACGAGTCGATGCCCAAACCGGGGAGCCCGCGCCAGGCCCGCGGCGATTCCCGCGGCGATCCGGTCGTTGCCCTCCACCACGTGGTAGCGCTCGTCGCTCACCCCGAACGGCTCGAACGTGGACTGGTTGTTCGCCCGCATGAAATAGAGGAATCCCAGCGCGGATTGTTCGGAGGGTTCCCGGCCGTACTCGGCAACGTAGGCTTCCTCGATGACCGCACGAATCAACGGGGACGCGCCCCGCGAGACCAGGTATTGGCTCAGATTCAACGCGTCGATCTGGCGGTCGAAGGCGGTGGACTGGAAGGCGGTGGTGGCACCGGAAAGATCGCGAACGTCGGCCTTCATCGCGGGAACGAATGCCCGGAAGGCAACCACGACTTCGGATTCGGTCCAGCTACGGCCAAAGAAGTGGAAGAACTCCTCGCCCGGATTGGTGCGATACGACTCGAGGGGCAATCCAAATCGGTTCGCGTAACCGATCATGGTCTTGTGCGCGGTGTCGATGAGCTCGCCGCCGCGCTCGATCCCGATGCCCTTGTGGAAGTTGGGCATGGAGAATTGTCGGCCACCGACGCGGTCGGATGCTTCGTAGAGGGTTGCGACGGTGCCTCCGGCGAGGAGACGCTCCGCGCAGACGAGTCCGGCGAGACCGGCACCCACGATCGCGACGTCCTTGGACGTGCCTTTCTGCACGGCGGCGCGACCGGGTCCGGCCAGCGCGAACGCGGCGGCTCCGGCCAGGAAAGCGCGGCGCCCGAGCGGAGTGGGCGCCACGGCAACGGGCATTTCGGCGGAGCGCAGAACGCGTCCGAGGCGGCGATGTTCGGGATGGTGGCTCGTCATGGCTTAGACCTAGATTATGGCCTGCCGGAACGAATTGGCACTCCGCGGAAATACGAGGTTCTCCGCTGCCCAGATCGGCGGCGCCCGTCAGGTGGTCGAGCGGGAGGCCAGGAACGCGGCTTCGGCGTCCTCGAGATCCTTCGCGGTCTTGCGCCCGGGGGTCTGGGCGGGGGCGGGCTCGCTCGAGGGCGCCAGGTCCGAAACGTGGACGAGGATGGCGTAGTTGAGGGCGAATTGCTTGTCCGCCGCGCTGAGTTTGTTGCGGGCCTCGTCGGAGAGGCTGTCGAGCCAGCGCTGGCGCTGCTGCTTTTCGTTGTCCTCGTGCCGGGAAAGGATCTGGGTGGGAAGGCTGGTGCGGTCGACCAACACGGCGGCTTCCTCTCCGTACACCTTGAGCACGGTGCCGGTGAGTCCCCCGTAGTGCGGGAAGTAGAGGTTGCTCGTCATGTCGGCCGTGGTGCGCGGCCGCGTGGCGACGACGACCCGGTCCTTCGGCTGGTAGGTGGCCATGGCGTCAGTGTACATCCCGGCCGCGATCCGACGCCACGGGCCGGGGGATGGTCCGAACCGCGCCGCGCGTGGGCCACGGGTTCGGCTCGGGCGGGGCCGGAACCCCGTGGAGCGCCTCGACCGCCGCCTCGACTTCGCGCGCGAAAACGACATAGCATCGAGCGCAGCCGAGCAGTCCGGTCGAAGAGAAGCGCTCGAGGGTGGTCCCGCAGGCCGTGCAGGCGCGCTGCGCGCCACTGCCCTCGGGGGTCGGATCCGGCATGCTTCATCCTACCGAATGGAAGGCGGCTCCGTGGTAGGATGCCGTGGCGCCGCCCTCCGGTCGCCCTCCCCGGGGAAGCCCCTTCCGTGACGTTGCCGATCCGGTTCCTGCGCGAACTCCGCCCCTACGTGTCCACCCTTTCGGTGGTTGCGGTACTGACCCTCGCGAACGCGGTGCTGTCGCTGCAGACGCCGTCGCTGATCCGTCGGATTTTCAATCATCTGGATCCGCGGCGTTCCGAACCCTTCGACCTTCCCGCCCCGTTCGCGTCGCTCTCCGGCGCCGTCGCCGCCATCCTGATCGTCTCGCTCCTCGCGGCGGGCGTTGGTTTGGCGATGGGCTTGCTGGTCCAGTGGCTCGGGCAACGGTTCCTCCTCGCCACCCGCTGCAAGCTCTACAGCCACCTGCAGGGCCTTTCGCAAGGGTATTTCGAGAAGGCGCAGACCGGCAAGATCGTGGCCACGGTGGTCAACGATGTCGGAACCGTGAACCAACTCATCACCGGTGCGTTCGTGACCGTGATCCAGGACACGGTGACCCTGCTCGGCGTGGTGGTGTTGATCTTCCGCGAAGACCTGGTCCTCGCGCTGCTCGCCCTCTCCGTCTATCCCGTATATGTCGCGAATTTCCTCGCGAGCCGCAAGCGCCTTTCCGACAACGCCACCCGCATTTCGGAACTGCGGGGAGTCATCTACTCGGACCTGCAGGAAAAGCTGGCCGGGGTCCAAGTGGTGAAGTCGTATGCGCAGGAACGTTCGGAAATCCGCCAATACGTCAGCCTCAACCGCGACAACCTCAACCTCAACATCGATCAGAGCAAGATGGGCACCGCGCTGTGGCTGCGCGCCGAATTCATCACGTCGATCGGTACCGCCGTCATCCTGTGCATCGGTGGGAAGATGGTGATCGCGGGCCGGCTCGGTCAGGGCGACCTGGTGGCTTTCCTGATCCTGGTGACGGCCTACCTCTATGGTCCGACGATCCGTCTGATCCAGCTCAACGACCAGTTCGCGCGGGCGCAAGCCAGTCTGCGGCGCATCTTCGCGCTGCTCGACACCCCGCCGGCCGTCACCTGCAGGCCGGGGGCTCCCGAACTCCCGAAGATCGAGGGCCGCATCCGTTTCGAGAACGTGCGTTTCGCCTACGAGCCCGGGCAGGACGTCCTCAAAGGCATCGACCTTTCGGTGGAGCCCGGCGCCATGGTCGCGTTCGTGGGCGGCAGCGGCTCGGGCAAGACCACGATGATCAACCTGCTGAGCCGGCACTACGATGTCGGGGAGGGCCGCGTGACCATCGATGGCCACGACGTGCGCGATATCGACCTCGGATCCCTGCGTCGCCAGATCGGAGTCGTGTTGCAGGAGAGCCTGCTGTTCCATGCGACGATTCGGGAGAATCTGCGGTACGGGCGCGTGGACGCCACCGATCAGGAAATCGAGGAGGCGGCGCGCGCGGCCAACCTGCACCATGTGATCGAGGCCATGCCGCTCGGGTACTCCACCAAGATCGGCGAGGAGGGCGTGAAGCTCTCCGGCGGTGAAAAGCAACGTCTCGCGATCGCGCGCGCCCTGCTCGCCGACCCGCGGATCCTGGTGCTCGACGAGGCGACTTCCTCGCTGGATTCCGAAACGGAGTCGTTGATCCAGGAGGCGCTCGAGCGCCTCATGCGCGGCCGCACCAGTTTCGTGATCGCCCACCGCCTCTCCACGATCGTCAAGGCCGATCGCATCGTGGTGATGGAGCACGGGGAAATCCGCGAGCAGGGAACGCATTCCGAGCTGCTGGCGCGCGGCGGCGTGTACGCGCGTCTGTACGCCGAACAATTCCGCGCGGAACTCGGCACGTCGGCGGCCTGACGCCCTGCCGCTTGCGCGGGCCGGATCGGTCGACCGGGGGACGCCGGGTCGGTGGTCGGTGCCGTAGGGTGTCGACGGTCCGCACGCCGCGGTTTCGATTCCCCGGCCGGACCGCAAGCGCGGCCGAAGGTTCATACCGTTGAAATATTCAAACTGTTGACTCTTTCCAAAAAACACGGGGTAGTCTTCGAACGATGCCTGCAAATCCGGATCCTGTCCGCTTCGCGGAGTCGCTCGAAGGGCGATTGCGTGCCGCGGGCCTGCGGGTCACCGCACCGCGCCTCGCCGTGCTTGCCGCGGTCGAGGGCATCGGACAGCACCGCGACGCGGCGGCCGTCGCCGAGGCCGCCCGCGCCCGGCTGGGCACGCTGTCGACGCAGTCCGTCTACGACAATCTGAATGCGTTGGTGGATGCCGGCCTGGTCCGGCGCATCCAGCCCGCCGCGCACCCGGCCCGGTACGAGATCCAGACCGGAGACAACCACCACCACATCGTGTGCCGCACCTGCGGCGCCACCGCCGATGTCGCTTGCGCCGTCGGTTACGCACCGTGCCTCGAGCCGGCGGACGACCACGGATACGCGGTCGACGAGGCCGAGGTGCTGTACTGGGGGCACTGCCCCTCCTGCCGTTCCCGGAACGAAAACCCTTCCACGGAGATTCCCAAACCATGAGCGAGAAGCATTTCGAAGACGAATCGCGCAACGACATCAGCCGTCGGTCCCTGTTGCTGGGGCTTGGTTGCACCCTTGGCACCGGAGTCGCCACGTCGACCTCCGCCTTCGCCGGCAATCTGCCCGCCCCCGAACCCACCGCGGCTCCCGCCGGGAAATGCCCGTTCAGCGGCGCATCGTTGGAAGCGAGCGCTGAGCCCTCCGCGGCGCCGCAAGCCACCGGAACGCCTCGGCGCGGCACCCGCAACGAGGACTGGTGGCCGGGCCAACTGCGCCTCAACATCCTGCGCCAGCATTCGCGCAAGTCGAACCCGATGGATCCCGGTTTCGACTATGCGAAGGAGTTCAAGACCCTCGACCTCGCCCAGGTCAAGCGCGACATCGCCAAGGTCCTCACCACGTCGCAGGACTGGTGGCCCGCCGACTACGGCACCTACGCCGGTTTCTTCATCCGCATGGCGTGGCACAGCGCGGGCACGTACCGCATCCACGACGGACGTGGTGGCGCGGGCATGGGAACTTTGCGTTTCGCGCCGCTCAACAGCTGGCCGGACAACACCAACCTCGACAAGGCGCGCATGCTGCTCTGGCCGGTGAAGAAGAAATACGGCCGCAAGATTTCCTGGGCGGACCTGATGATCCTCGCCGGCAACTGCGCCCTCGAGTCTTCGGGCTTCAAGACATTCGGCTTCGCCGGTGGTCGCGAGGATGTCTGGGAACCGTCCGAGGACATCTATTGGGGCATGGAAACCACGTGGCTGGCCGACAAGCGCTATTCCGAGGGGCGCAAACTCGAGAAGCCTTTGGCCGCGGTGCAGATGGGCCTCATCTACGTGAACCCGGAGGGTCCCAACGGCAAGCCCGATCCGCTCGCGGCGGCGCGCGACATCCGGGAAACGTTTGGTCGGATGGCCATGAACGACGAGGAGACCGTGGCGTTGATCGCCGGCGGCCACACCCTCGGCAAGGCGCACGGCGCGGCGAATCCCGGCAAGCATGTGGGCCCCGAGCCCGCCGGCGCGTCGATCGAGGAGCTCGGCACCGGCTGGAAGAACACGTACGGCAAGGGCAACGGCCCCGACACGATCACCAGCGGTCTCGAGGGCGCGTGGACCACCACGCCCACCAAGTGGAGCAACAACTACTTCGAGAACCTCTTCGGCTACGAGTGGGAGCTCACCCGCAGTCCTGCCGGCGCCCAGCAATGGCGGCCCAGGAACGGCGGGGGCGCGGGCACCGTTCCCGACGCCTTCGACGCGTCGAAGCGCCACGCGCCGATGATGTTCACCACCGACCTCGCCCTGCGTTTCGATCCCGCGTACGAGAAGATCTCGCGCAAATTCCTCGCCAACCCCAAGGCGTTCCAGGACGCGTTCGCACGGGCCTGGTTCAAGCTCACCCACCGCGACATGGGGCCGTTGGAACGCTACGTGGGAGCGGAGGTGCCCAAGGAAGTCCTGATCTGGCAGGACCCGATCCCCGCATCCTCGCGGTCCAGGATCGATGGCCGCGACGTGGCCACGCTCAAGGCGCGCATCGCCAAGGCCGGCCTGTCCGTTTCCGAACTCGTGTCGACCGCCTGGGCGTCCGCATCGACGTTCCGCGGCTCCGACAAGCGCGGCGGTGCCAATGGCGCCCGGATCCGGTTCGCGCCCCAGAAGGGCTGGGCGGTCAATCGTCCCGCGCAGCTCGCCAAGGTGCTTGCCGCGCTCGAGGGAATCCAGTCCGAGTTCAACGCGGGACGCACCGACGGCAAGCAGGTTTCGCTGGCCGACGTGATCGTGCTCGCGGGCGGGGTCGGGGTGGAGCAAGCCGCCAAGGCGGCCGGCGTCGCCGTCAAGGTGCCGTTCACATACCCCACCCCAGAGAATAAGAACTTATAGAACCCAATCTGTCCTGCTGTTTTCTTCCTCGAATCTTATAAGAACTGGTAAGAGATTCAGGAGCCATCTGGCAGAGACTGTG
>JBJTRZ010000214.1:0-2785 GCA_046076415.1 Armatimonadota bacterium | reverse complement strand
CTCCCACGCGGGCGACGATGTCGGAGTCGCGGACGGATTTGCGCAGCCGTGCGGCGACCTCGCAGAGGAGTTTGTCGCCCACGGCGTGGCCCAAGGTGTCGTTGATTGGCTTGAATCGATCGAGGTCGAGGAACATCAGAGCCAGATTCGCGCCGCGCGCGCGCGCCGAGGCCACCGCATCGTCGAGCGCCGTGGTCAGGTAAAGGCGGTTGTGCAGCCCGGTGAGGGGGTCGTTGTGGGCCAGCCGGCGAACCTCGGCTTCGGCCAGCGCCCGTTCGACTTCGGCCTCCTTGCGTTCGATGAACTGGCCGAGTTGGCTGCCGACGGAGTCGAAGAAGGCGAGCAGCTGGGCATCCAGCGGGCGAATGCCGTCGGCGACGAATTCGACCACGCCCAGGATTCCGCGGGCGCCAACGATGGGAAACGCGACACCGGAATGCAGGTGCGCCGATTCGGCGGACGCTTGCCGGGCGTAATTGCGGTATCGCGCGAAATCATCGACCCAAATGGCCCGGCCAGCCTCGAGGGTCGCCCCGGGAAACGCCTCGCCTTTGCGGTACCGCGCCGAAGCGGTTTCTTCGAGGAAGTGCTCGAGGCCGGGGCGCCCGTCGGTCCATACGTGCCGACAGTGCAACGTTTCTTCCGCATCGAGTGGCCAATGGCTGGCCACGGCCCAGTCGAGTCCGCGCCCGATGGCTTCGAGCACCCTGGGCAATCCGGATTCGGCCGTAGGAGCTTCCGCGAAGATGGTGGTGACCGTTTGGGCGGTCGATTGCCGCTGCGTCGCACGCTGCAATGCGGCTATCCGGTCGATGAGGTCGTCATTGAGACGGTGGATCTCCTCCTCCGCATGGAGTCGTTGGATCGCCATCCCGATCTGTCCGCCAAACGACCAAAGTTGCTCGAGCCAACGTTCCCTCCACGGGCCATCGGGTTCGGCCACGCGGAGGACCCAAACCGCGTGGATGGTTTCCCCCGCGTGGATCGGCAGGTGGAGCAGATTTCCCTCGATGGTTTTCGGCTGGGCGATGGGAATATCCGGGCAATCGCGGGCGGCGAGTTCGCGAATCGGGCCCAGCAGCCCGAGACCCCGGGTGGCTTCGATCTCGCGTCGGGCCCGCTCCCGCAACGCGGATTCGCGCCGTTCGAGCTGGAACAGGGCATCGAGGCGTGATTGCAACGCCATTTCCTCGCCGCGCCGCAGCAAGGCGTCCTCGCGCTCCCGCGCTTCCTCGAGCGCGACCACGAGCTCGGCCGCATGGACATTGGCCAGGGCGAGCGCGGAAATCTGCGTCTCGAGGTCGCGGACCGTGGCGCGAAGATGGTCGAGTTCGGGCTCCGCGGAGAGCGCGTTGGTGTCGTTCACCGTCGCCGATTCCCTCGGTCCGACCGCACCGGGATTCCCGTCGGAATCGCGGTCGGTCGAAGGGGGCGCTCGGGACGATGCACGGTTGGGGAGAAGGTGTGCATGGTCGAAATCGGGTTTAGATGAAAAGGGTCACTTTCGAACGGGCCGCACTATCGAGGTAGGTGGCTGCACCGCCGAAGTCGATGCCTTCGATCAACTCCTCACGGGCGATGCCCATCACGCCCATCGACATTTCGCAGGCGACAAAGCGGACACCGAGCTCGCGCGCTGTTTCGACCAAGGTGGGTAGGTCGGAGACGCCCCGGCGGCCCATCAGGTACTTGAAGAAGACGGGACCCGCACCGCCCATGTTCAAACGGCTGGTGGCGAGGGTTCGCGATGAACGGGGCATCATCATCGCGACCATTCGTTCCCCGATTGACTTGCCGCGAAACGTCCTGCCGCGCCGGAGTGCGTTCAGCCCCCAGAATGTGAAGAAGATTTCCACTTCCAGACCCATGGCCGCGGCGCCGCAGGCGATGTTGAAGCAGGCCAGAAGGTTGTCCATTTCGCCGGAGAAGGCGACGATGGTGCAGCGCTCCTCCTGTCCACCCGTTCGCTCGGCGAGGGCCTTGCATTGGCGTTCGAGTTCGGCGACGCGGGACTCGAGGTCGGCGGGGGAATTGGCGTCGATCATTGGGTTTTCCGAAACAGGGCGGTTTGCTCGCCGTCGCGGTCGATCAGGGATTCGAGTGCCTGGCCCATGCGCCGTGCCCACGCCTCGGCATCCGCTCTGAAGGACGGATCGGAGGCCCGGACCGTGAGGGTGTCGCCGGTCGCGAGTTCCTTGAAGGCGCGGCTGATGCGAACGATGGGCATCGGGCACGCGAGGCCGCGGCAATCGAGGTCGGTGTTGGCCATACCGGTATTTTATCGGGGTCGGGCGGTTTTGCCGGGAGGGAATTGGTCAAAAGAAAACGGGCCTCGCCGGGTAAGTCCGGCGAGGCCCGTCGGGTGGATCCGGGATCAACCCTGGAATGCGGCCTTGAATTCCTCGATGGCACCCTTGAGCGTGGACGCGGTGTCGTCGGAGAAGTCCTTGGACTGGGCGATCTTCACGGGGATTTCCGGGTACTTGTCGTGGACATAGGCGAGCAGGCCCTTTTCGAACGCGCGCACCTGATCGACCGGCAGGTCGTCGAGGTACCCGTTCGTGGCGGCGTAGATCGAAATGACCTGATCCTCCACCTGGAACGGCGCGTATTGGTCCTGCTTGAGCAGTTCGGTAAGCCGCTGGCCGCGGGCGAGCTGCTGCTGGGTCGACTTGTCGAGGTCGGATGCGAACTGCGCGAACGCCTGCACCTCGCGGTACTGGGCAAGTTCGAGCTTGATGCGGCCCGCGACCCTTTTCATCGCCTTGATTTGGGCGTTGCCACC
>JBJTRZ010000213.1:0-6928 GCA_046076415.1 Armatimonadota bacterium | reverse complement strand
CTTGAGCACCGGCAGGGGCACATTGAGGTAGCGGACCGGGTATCCGCCCACGACGTTGCCGAGATAGCCCACGGTGTAGAGGCGGTGGAACGTCTTCGTGTCCTGCGGGCAGTGGATAAGACAGACCATTTGGTGCAGGTCGATGCCGACGAAGCGGTCGTAGAATTCCTTGGGCGTGAGCTGGCCGTCGCGGTGGAAGAGCTTGTCCTTGTCGCGCCACTGCCACTCGAAGCGGGTGGGCGGTTCGCCGAGGTGGGTGGCGAGCATGCGGTAGATCGCCGGCAGCACGGCATCCTTTTGCGCCCGCAACGCCTCGGGAGTGGCACCGGCCGCGTGGGCGGCGCGCAGTTCGGCGGCCGCCTTGCGCAGTCGCAGCGTGATCGTGCCGTTCATGGCGGCCGAGTTCGACGAACTGTGGGTTTCGGGCATGACCTCCTTGGGGACGACGCCGTACTTCTCCACGAGGTTGACGAACATATCCCACTGGCCGCCGTCCTGCAGGGGGCTGGCGACGAGCCAATCCACCAGCCGACTTCCCTTCGACTCGTCGAGCGTGGCGAGGATGCTCTCGAGGAAGTAGTTGGCCTTTTCGAACTTGTCCCAGAACATGAGATGGTTCTGCGAGAGTTCGAAGTCCTCGACGCCGAGCACGGCGGCCGCCTTCATGCGGAAGAGGTTCAGTCCGGCGAACATCCAGCAACGGCCGGAACTGTTCTGGCTGGTCGATTTTCCCGTGGCCACCGTATGCGAATACGTGTGGGATATTTCCGCGACCGCGTCGCGGTTCATCGCCACTTGGCGCACATCGGTGCGGGCCACCGCGTTGCGGGCGAGGCGCGCCACGGGATCGGCGCGGAACGCCTCGGCGCAGCGGGCGAGGGTATCGGGGGTGAGCGCCCCCGGCGCGGCAGGGACGTTCATCGGGTCAGGCCTTTGGTGCGATGACGATGTAGCGGTCGGGTTCCTCGCCTTCGGAGTAGGTTTGCACGGCGGGGAATTCGGTGAGTGCTTGGTGCACGATGCGTCGCTCCATCGGCGGGAGCGGGTCGAGCACGGCTTCCTGACCGGTGGATTCGACTTGCAGGGCGAGATCCCGGGCCATTTCGACCAGCATTTTCTCGCGCCGGGCGCGGTAGTCGTCCGCGTCGAAAAGGATGTGCATCCGCGGTGCGCCGCGTCGGACCAGCGCGTGGTTCGCCACCAATTGCAACGAATCCAGCACGCGTCCCCCGCGTCCGGCAAGCATGTGCGCGTCGGGGCCATCGAAGGCGATCGTGATGCCGTCGACCACGTCGCGCGTGACCTCCACGGTCACGTCGAGGCCACTGGCCGCCACGAATCACTGCGCGAATTCGACGATGCGCTGCTTCAGTTCGGTTGCCGGCGAATCCGCCATGAAAACAATCCTCCCGAATCCGCCGGCGAATTGCCGGCCCCTGCTATCCTACCCGGCCCGCGCCGTGGTTGTCATACCCGGTCGTCGCCGGGCGCGATCACTTCTTGCGTCGGTTGCGCGGGGCGATCAGCTTCGCGTTCGCCTCCAAGGTCGCGCCGCCGCCTTCCCCCGAGGGCACGACCACCACGGATTGGGGGCCCATCTCGACGGCGAGTCGGCGGTTGATCAGCCATTGCTGGCCGACGCCGCAGAGGTTGGAGACGAAATAGTACAAAACGAAGGCCGACGGCAGTTGGTACTGAAGCATCATCACAAAATAGATGACCGGCATCAGTGTGCTCATCATCTTCTGCTGTTCGGCCTGGGTGGGGTCCGACGGCGGAGGCGTGAGTTTCATTTGCAGGAACATCGTGAGGGCGTAGAGGATGAGCAGCAGCAGGTCCTGTTCGCCGAGGTGCTGGCCGATTTGTCCGTTGAGCGGCGGGGGCCAGGCGGCGGAGAGCGATGCGGTGGAGGGGTTGATCCACAGGAACGTCGCGCCGCGGAAGCTGAACTGGTAGTTGTTGATCAGCTGGATCATCAACAGGAAGACCGGAATCTGCGCGATGGCGGGGAGGCAGCCGCCCATGGGGTTGACGCCGTGCTCCGTCTGGAACTCGCGCATCTTCACCTGCAGCTGCATCGGGTCGTCCTTGTACTTCCTTTGAATCTCCTGGATCTGCGGGGCGTGCTTCTGCATCTCCTTGGCCGACTTGTAGGTCTTGTAGCGCAGCGGCCACAGGACCACGGTCACGAAGAGGGCGATGAACGTGATCGCCGCCACGGGGCTCCAGCGCTTGTCGTTGCCGAACAGGCGCACGAGCATGTCCATCGCGCCGTAGAACGGGCTCTGGGAGTTCTGTTTGTCGACGGCGTCCTCGAGCGCGACGACCTTCGCCTCGGCTTCCTTCTGCTCGGCGAGGGACAAGGAGGCGGAGCCGCGCACGATCGGTCGCAGCGTGGTCCACGCGTTGTAGGGGTTGGCCAGCTTCTCCGCCGTGATGTTGGCGCCGTTGATCGCGGCGCGCAGTCCGGGCGCTTGCCCCGGGAACTTCTTCGCCATCGCGTTCCAGTAATCCGCCGCGGCGGTCCACAGCTTTGCGGTGTCGGCCGATTTGTCGGCTTCGGCCTTGCGCGCGAGGTCCTCCTTCGCGGTACCGGCGGCGAGCGCCTTTTCCGGTACCGGGTCGACGGGCACGTTCGAACCGCACCCGGCGGCGAGGGCTGCGAGGAGCAGCACCGGGGCCAGGAGCCACGGGGATCGGAAACATCGGTTCGGAAAACGTCGAAGCATTGGGTTCCTCGGGGGAAAACGGGTCTTAGGGGACGGGATCGTGGCCGGCGGCGTGGAAGGGATGGCACCGTCCGATGCGGCGAAGCGCGAGCCAACCGCCGCGCAGCGCCCCGTATCGGGCGATCGCTTCGGCGGCGTACTGCGAGCAGGTGGGCGTGAAACGGCAGACCGACGGCGTGCGCGCGGAGACCTTTTGGTAGCCGTGTATCGTGGCGAGCAGGAACCGAGCGACGATTCCCGGGGAAACGGGGGCGGTCATCGGGCGGATTCCGAGGCGCGTAGTCCGGCTTGCTCGAAGAGGCGGGCGAGTTCCGCGGCGAGTTCCGCGCTCTTCGCCGCGGCGGCGCCCACCCGGGCGACCACCACGACATCGATGCCGTTCACCCAGCCATCCTGCAGTTCCCGGCAAATCGTGCGCAAGCGACGTTTCACGCGATTCCGGTCGTGGGATTTGCCCACTTTCCGGGATGCCACGAAACCAAAACGGCGCGCCGCCGGTCCGTCCGTCGCACGAGGGCGATGGTGCAGGACCAGCAACGCGCCGGAGAGACCGCGCCGACGACCGTAGACCGCCGCGAAATCGCGGCGCGCTACAATGCGTTGGCTGCGGGGCAACATGGGCGAACCGGGATGACCCGGGGCGCGGACAGCGCCTTGCGGGAACGCCGGCCGTGGGGAACCTACTTGTGCGCGAAAACCGTCAGGCGGTGACGGCCGCGGGCGCGTCGCGACTTGAGGACATTGCGTCCGTCGGTGGTGCGCATGCGCAGGCGGAAGCCGTGGACGCGCAGGCGGCGGCGGTTCTTGGGCTGGAAGGTTCGCTTCATGGATGGTCCGACCGTACTTTCGATTATGGGAATGGGCCTTGGGGCCCATTGCAATGGGGATCCGGCGGGCTGCCGGGACGAATGGCAACTATATCACGCACCCGAGGGAGCCGCAAACCCGTTGGTCGGGTCCGGCCGAGGCCCGCAGACGAACCGGGAACTTCCACCCCTTGCAAACCATAATGGTGATACGGGTCGACGATCGCCGTCGCCCCGTTCGTTCTGATAGGATAACGCACCGGTCCCGCGACCGGCGCCCACGCCGCCGGCACGCTGTCGTCGCCTCCGGCGTTGGCGGGAGGACCCCTTGGCCAATCGACCCACTTCGTCGCTTTTCCTCGGACTTGCCGTTTTCGTTGCCACCGGCGTCGCCTTTTCGGCCGGACGGTCGTTGCGCGGCGAGCCCAAGGCCCCGCCGATCGCCGTCGCCAAGGCGAGCCCGGCTCCCCTGCCCGGGGCGAAGGTCGCCGAAGGCGCGGGCGCGGGCCTGCCGCTGACGGGCGCGGGTCTTCCCTACGGCGGTCAAGTGGGGTTCAGCCCGTTCGAGACGGTGTATGCCCTGCTGCGCGAACACTACGTCGACACGCTGCCCGAAGACACCAAGATGGCCCAGGGTGCGGTCAAGGCGATGCTTGCGTCGCTTGAAGACCCCAACGCCTATTTCGTCGAGGCAGATCAACGAACGCTCCTTGAAAACGAAGGAAAGGGCGTCTTCGCCGGTATCGGCGCCGCGCTCAGCGTTCGTGGTCGCAAGCAGGACGGGTACACGGAGTACAAGGTCCACGTGGTGGCGCCGCTCCCCGGATCCCCGGCCGAGAAGGCGGGGCTGCGCGCCGGAGATGTGGTGGTGCGCATCGATGGCCGCTGGGTGCTCGGCTACAACCCGCTCGTCACCTACAACAAGGTGCTCCAGCGATGGCAGGATCGGGACGTGACCGACGAGGAGGTCGAGAAGGTCCGCGTGGCCACCAAGGACAAGATCGCCGGTGGCATTCCATTCCATGATGCGGAAATGCTGCTCCGCGGCGACAAGGCCGGATTCCGCAACCCGAGCGCCAAGGAAATCGCGAAGAAGTCTTCGTGGCCGTTGGTGGTCGAGCGCCGCGGAGTGCAGGCCACGATCACGGTCGAACCCGGCTCCACGCAGGTTCCGGGCGTTGCGTCGCGCACGCTCGAGGGGGGCGTCGGCTACCTGCGCATTCCCTACTTCGCCGACGGCACCGCGGCGGCGGTTCGCAAGGCCGTCGCCGGTCTGCCGCCGGGCGGGCTGGTGGTCGACCTGCGCGGCAATCCCGGCGGATCGCTCGAAGCGGGGCAGGCGGTGGCCGGGGCGCTCCTCGGCAAGGGCGCATTCGCGCAGGAGCTTGGTCCCAAGGCCCGCAGGACGGTGCTCAACACGACGGGCGATCCCGCGCGGAAGGGTCCGGTGACCGTGCTCGTCGATCGCGGCACCGCATCGGTGGCCGAGGCGCTGGCCGCGTGCGTCGTCGATCGTGGGGCCGGCACCACGGTCGGGTCGGCGACGTTCGGCGATGCGTTGGTGCAGGCCCTCTACACGCTCGACGACGGGTCCGGGTTCACGCTGTCGGTCGGGACCCTGACCGGTCCGAAGGGCGGCCGCTGGTCCGGCACCGGCATCGTTCCCAAAGTGGCCCTGGCCCCGGGCACCCCCGAAGACAAAGTGTTGACGCGCGCCGTCGCCGCGCTCAAGGAACTGCCCGCGGTAGCGGCGGGAGGCAAGTGATTATGCGCCCCATGCGTCGCCTCGTTCATCTCGTGGCCGCCCTCGGTATCGTGGCGGTCGGCTTCGCCGGTGGTTTCGCCGGAGAATCTCGCGACACCGTTCCGGTCGTCGACGCCGAGGCCGCCGATGTCCGGTTCCGCGTCCTGCCGCGCCTGCTCGCGGAGCGGGTCTCGCTCGCGCTGCGGCCGACATCCGCGGTCGCCCAGACGACCCGCCAGCTCTCTCCGATCGAAACCTACCTTTCGGTGCGCGACACGATCCTGACCCAGCACGCCAATCCGCCCGCCGATCCCAAGGTGGCGAAGGAGTGGCCTCGCAAACTGCAGGACCTGGCGATCAAGGGCATGGTCGGCTCGGTGGGGGATGTCTACACCGAGTACTGGACTCCGGAGGAATTCCGGAAACAGATGGAGACCACCAACGGCAACTTCTCCGGAGTGGGCGCCCGCCTCGATGTGCGCGACCACAAGCCGCTGATCGTCGAACCGATCCCCGGCACCCCGGCGTTCCTGAAAGGCATCCTACCCGGCGACCAGATCCTCGCGGTGGACGGCAAGACGGCCATTCTTTCCAAGGATCAGACGCTCGAGGATGTGATCAAGCGGATCAAGGGCCCGAAAGGCACATTGGTCACGCTGACCATCGAGCGCAAGGGACGCAAGCCGTTCGATGTCGTGCTCAAGCGCGACATCGTCGTCTCGCCGGTCATCGAATCGTGGATGCAGGATGCGGATCGCAAGATCGGTTACATCCGGCTCGATCAATTCACGGAAAAAGCCGACGAACAGTTCGCCGTGGCGCTCGCCAAACTCGAGGCGCAGGGCATGAAGGCCCTCGTCTTCGATCTGCGTTCCAACCCGGGTGGACTGCTCAACATCGCGCAGTCGCTCGCCTCGCGCTTCATCGACTCGGGCGCGGTGGTTTGGACGAAGCAAAAGCAAGGCGAAATGGAATCGCTCGATGTCGATCCGTCGAAGCATGTCGGGAAATTGGCCAAGGGCGAGCTTCCGGTGGTGGTGCTGGTGAACGGCGGATCGGCGTCCGCGTCCGAGATCGTTTCCGGCGCGATCCAGGATGCCGGCGTCGGTTTCCTGGTGGGCACCCGCACGTTCGGCAAGGGATTGGTCCAGACCATCCTGCCCCTCGGCGATCGCACGGGGGCGCTGAAGATCACCACGCAGCACTACTACACGCGCGACAAGCACGATATCAACCTCAAGCGCGACGAGGATGGGGCGCCCATCGGGGGTTCGGGCGGCATCCGACCCGACAAGATCGTCGTGGAGGGTGAGAAGGATGTCGAGGCGCAACGCAAGGTGCTCCGCGAGAATCCCGGCAACCGGCGCTTGGCGTCGCAGTACAGCCCCCAGATGAAGGAAGCCGTGCAGCTGCTCAAGGACCGCCTCGACGGCAAGCCGTGGCCCGACACGCAGCGCAACGATCCCGAAAAGCAGGATGCGGCGGCGAAGAAGGACGGGGACGGCTGATTTCCCGGAGATCTCCGAAATGCCGAAGGACGGCCGGATCGAGGCCGAGGTGGTCGTGCCGTCGATCGCGCTCCACGACGACCTGACTTTCTGGACGTCGACCTACGGATTCAGGCTTGAAACGATCCAACCCGCGGATGA
>JBJTRZ010000212.1:0-4396 GCA_046076415.1 Armatimonadota bacterium | reverse complement strand
CAGGATCTCGGATTCGACGTGGTCTCGGAGTCGCTCTAGGCGGTCCTCGTCGGCGTTCTCCGCCCGGCGCCGAGCGAGCTCCGATTGCAACGTGGACTTCAGGCGCGTCGTCGCCTCGGCCATCCGCTCCCGCGAATGGGCGATCTCGTGGGCGGGAAGGATGCGAATGGAGTCGATGGATCCCGTGCTGCGCTGGGTCGCCGGGTCGAGGCGACGAATCGCCTCGATATCGTCCCCGAAAAGGTCGATGCGAACCGGTTCATCGCCATCGCTCGGATAAATGTCCAGGATGTCGCCGCGGCGCGCGAAGGTTCCCGGGGAGCGAACCAGATCCTCCCGGGCGTAACCAAAGGCATTGAGGCGCAGCACCAACGTGTCGAGCGCGACGGAATCCCCGGCCTTGAGGTCGATGCGGCGGGATCGGATGGTCTCCAGCGAGGGCAAGGGGGAGAGCAGGGCACAGGCCGGCGCGACGATCACCCGTGGTCGCAGGCCATCGGCGAGATCCCCGATGAGTCGAAGGCGCATCCCCGCACGGCGCACGTCGCGCTCGGAATCCGCGTCGTCCAGTAGCAAACGCAACGCCGATGGGAACAGTCGGACAGGTTCGCCGGGATCGAGGTGGTCCGAAAGATCGCGGACAAGTCGTTCCGCCGTTTCGTCGTTCGCGGTCACCACGAACAACGGTCGGTCGAGATCACGCGTCAAGCGTGCGAGTAACCATCCACGCGATGGAACAGGGAGGCCGTCCCACTCGACCGCGCGGCCATTGCCGAGTGCGGTCAGGCCCTCCGCGTAGTCCTTCCAGTCGTCGGCGAGGAAGGAAAGCGAGGAAAGATTCATCGGGCGGTCCGGTTATACCGGACCGCGCGTCCGCGATGCAACCGTCGCCGGGTCACGCCAAAGGTTCGACCGGTAGCGGAACTTGGTCGGTCGGAACCCTTCGGAATCGCTGATCCGATTCGTCGTACACGAATACTCGGGCTTCCTCCAAATCGATGAACAACCCGAGGAGCTTCAGGCTGCCATCCGCTTCCCTGTCGCGAACGATCGCGTGGGTCCGAAGGTTCGCCATCTGTTCGGCGACATTGATCAGTGCCAGTTGATCGGCGGCGGGAAGCGCGTCCTCCATTGAGACACCGGCACGGAAGCGCGCCAGCGATGTGCGGGCATGTTGCAACCAAATGGACAGATGCGGGGCGCCCGAGAGGTCGGGTTCGGTCAGCAGTGCGTTCATCGCACCGCAGCGCGAATGTCCGCACACCACGATGGTTTTCACGCCCAGAACCCCGACGGCATATTCGATGGCGGCTCCAACGGAGTTCTCGGCTCCGGACGGAGGCACGATATTGCCGATGTTGCGCAGTTTGAAAAGATCGCCGGGTCCGCTCGCGGTGAATTGGTGGGGAACGACGCGCGAGTCGCAACAGGTGATGAACAATTCCTTGGGAGCTTGCCCATCCACCGCCAAGCGGGACATCAGGGGGCGCACGCGATCGGCGGTGGTGGACTCGTATTCGCGAATACCGGAGAGCAGGTCGCCCGTTCTCGATTTCCCGCCGCGTCGACCGAAGAGGAACGAGGAAATCGCGCCGATCGGGGTGGATTTCAGGTCGCGCGGTTTCCCCTCCTCGGCGCGGGCGAACCAGTCTTCATGGCGCTCGTCGATATCCACCTTCCCCCCGCGGCGAACATGCTGAACCTTCCAATTGTGCAGGCTTTCGAACGCCGCATGGTCCAGGAAGTCGACCGATAGATCGATATCGACTTCGCTTCCGCTCGGCAGTGTGGCGAGGGCTTTGTTGAGGGACGGAACGGATGCGAACGTCAATGTGCCCTCGATTTTCAGGAGGTGCCGCCCGTCCCTTTCGGAATGTTGGATGCGCGTGGTGGCCAAGCGGCGCAAGGTGGTCAGCAGGGACAAACCGATGCCGATTCCAACGCCGGCAAGGAGGTTCATCCCCGCCACCCCCGCGATCGTGGCGAAATAGATCGGAGCTTCGCGATGGTCGCGCAATTCGCGGATGTGCGCCGGTTTGATGAGGTTGACGCCCACGTGCACGAGCAGCCCCGCGAGCACGCTCAGAGGTATTTTTTCGATCAGGGATCCCAAGGCCGCCACGAAGATCAAGACCCAAATTCCATGCAGCACCGCGGAGAATCGCGATGCCGCACCGGCGGCGACGTTCGCGCTGCTGCGAACGATGACTCCGGTCACGGGGAGTCCGCCGAGAAGTCCGCTGACCAGGTTCCCGGCTCCTTGGCCAACCAATTCCCGATCCAGATTCGCACGTTCCCCCTCGTGCATCCGATCGACCGCGACCGCGGACAGCAGGGATTCGACACTGGCGATCAACGCAATCGTTCCAGCCGACGTCAGGAACGCCACCCAGTCCTTGGGCAATGCGGGAAAAACATGACTTCCGTACAGATTGTCCGGCAAGTCGACGCGGGGGACTTCCCATCCGCCCACAACCGAGACAACGGTCGCGAAAACCACAGCGACCAATGGTGCCGGCACCGAGCCGACCGGTTTGGGGACGTACTTCCACCCGATAAGCAGGGCGATCGTCAGCAGGCCAAGGAACGTTGCGACTCCGTGCAGGTCGGCGATCTGCCCGGGAAGTTCCTTGAGGTTCAGCAATGCCGATGCCTGCGGCTTGCCTCCAAGCACCACATGCACCTGCGCGAGCGCGATCACTACCCCGATGCCCGCCAGCATTCCGTGCACCACCGCCGGTGCGATCGCGAGCGCTCCCCGGGCAACACGCAACCCGCCGAGCACGATTTGAAACACTCCGGCGAGGGCGGTGACGGCGCAGACGACCGGCCAGCCGAGTTGCTGAACTTGGGTGAACACCAGAACGGTCAAACCTGCCGCCGGGCCACTCACTTGCAACGCCGATCCCCCGCAAAGGCCGACCACGATTCCGCCGACGGCGGCGGCGATCAGGCCCGCCATCACCGGGGCGCCCGATGCCATCGCGATTCCCAACGACAGTGGAATGGCGATCAGGAAGACGACGAGCGAAGCCGGCAGGTCCCGGCGCAGGTTGGAGAGTTGAGCGGAAAGGTTCACGGGTGCCCCCGGGCGAGATAGGCGAGTGCGGCACGATTGCGCGGACTCCGAATATCACCTTATTTGGGTGCCGTCCAGTTCCCGTGGAATGTCGCCCACCACGAAAAAACTTCCCGTCACCAGGCAAACACCTCCTCGAGGCGTTGCATGCCAAGCCGCACGTACGGCGTCCGCCACCGGGATGACCGTCCGGTGGGACAATCCGCGGAAATCCGCCGCCACAGCCACCGACTCCGCAGGCGCGGGTCGGAAAACCGGTTCGGTAGCCACCACCGATGTCAACAACGGCGCCAACGGGCCGAGCAATTCGGCCGGGGAGTGGTGTGCGCTCATCCCGATCACGGCGGTGATCGGCGCGCCGGGGAATGCTTCCCGAAGGCCCGCGGCGAGCGCCGTCGCGCCGTCCGCATTGTGGGCAACGTCGAGCACCAGCGTGCGGTCGCCTAGCGGAATGCATTGAAACCTTCCCGGTAGACGGCCGCTGGAAAGCCCACGTTCGATGGCTTCCGGCGAAACACGGTATCCCGCGCGACTCCTCAAAACGTCGACCACACCCATCGCCGTTGCGCGATTGAGTCGCGCATACGGCGCATCGAAGCCGAGGAAAGGCGGTGCCGACTCCGCCTGCACATGGACCAGCGGCACGCCGCGCTCGCCGGCGAACCGCGCGATCACCGAGCCGGCTTCCGGGTCGTCGACCGGGGTGACGCAGGCGAGCGTTCCGGTCTTGAGAATCCCCGCCTTTTCGGCGGCGATCTCGGCACGGGTGTTTCCAAGGATCTGGACGTGGTCGAGGCCGATGGATGTGATGGCCGCCACGAGCGGCGGCGGAATGATATTCGTGGCGTCCAGTCGTCCACCGATGCCCACTTCGACGACCGCGATGTCCACCGCCCTTCGGTAAAAGAGCAGGAACGCCAATGCGGTTTTCAATTCGAACTCGGACAATCGCGCGCCGACCGTCTCCTCGGCGCGCTGAACCACGAATCGAATGTCACCGATCAGCGCCACCACTTCGGACCGGGAAATCGGTTCTCCGTCGATCCGCCAGCGCTCCGAGATATCGAACAGATACGGACTGAAATAGGATCCAGTCCGCAGTCCGGCGGCCGAAAGGATGCTCGCGACCGCGTGGGTCGTCGAGCCCTTTCCATTGGTGCCAGCCACGTGGACGGCGGGGAAGCGCGCCTGCGGATCCCCCAGCAGGCGCATCGTTTCCAGCAGGACCGAACGGTCACGTCCCGTGCGAGGTGCGGGGCGATCCGAAAGGAAGCGCAACGCTTCCACCCACGAAGGATCGTCGTCGGGCAGGTCCCG
>JBJTRZ010000211.1:0-11256 GCA_046076415.1 Armatimonadota bacterium | reverse complement strand
GCCGCCGCCAAGGCCATCAAGGAAGGTCGCATCGGCAAGATGGTCATGGGTCAGGGCTCCTACTGCCGCAACAACCCCCGCGGCGAGTGGAACTACGAGATCCACAAGGAAATCTCCCCCGACACCTTCGACTGGGATCTCTGGCTCGGATCCGCGCCCAAGCGCGCTTGGAAGTTCCTCGGCGAAGCGCCCGAAGGACAGCAGGGCGAGCGCGACGACTCCGGTGCGCGCTTCCGCCGCTACCGCAAGTACTGGGACTATTCGGGCGGCATTTTGGGCGACCTGATGCCCCACAAGCTCCACCCGTTCCTCATCGCCTCGGGCAATCCCGAGTACCCCACCCGGGTGACGTCCATCGGCACCAACGGAATCCACGGGCCGGGAACCAGCCACAACGACCGAGAAGTCGCCGACACCGTGCAGGTGCTCGCCGAGTTCCCGTCGGGATGGTCGATGCTCTTCGTGGGTTCCACGGTCAACGAGCAGGGCCTCCCCGACCTTATCCGTGGCGACAAGGGAACGATCTACTTCGGCAACGAAGTGGAATACAAGCCCGAGCGCCCCTACTCGGAGGAGATGGAAGGCGGCCGTGTCGACAAGAACGATCCGGACCTGGCCAAGTACGCGCCGTACGAAAACATCCCGGCGCACGAGCGGAACTGGCTGGACTGCATCCGCAAGGGCGATGTCAACACCAACGGCAACATCGACCTCGCGACCAAGGTCCAGGTGATCATCTCCCTCGCGGAAATGAGCGCCCGCCTCAACCGGACCATGAACTTCGACGCCAAGACCCGCAAGGTGTCCTGACCCGTCGTCGCAGTCGAACCATCCCCCGGCCGATCGGCCGGGGGATTTTTTCATCCGGGTTCCGTCCAGAACGCGATGTCGCCGGTGACGGGAGGCAGCGCGACGAATGCGGGTCCGCCACGGACCACTTGCAACCGGACCGGTTCGCCCGGACGCCTCCCCTGGGCGATATCCCAAAAGTGCACCCAATGGCGCCCCGGCGTCAACCCAGAGAGCCCCACGCGTCCCCCGACAGGATCGTTCCCGGGAGAGGTCCGGGAAATCCAGACCACCGCATGGTCCGGGTTGCCGCGGCCGAGCGCGCGCAGGGCCGGCCCGAACGGTTCGACTTCGATCGCGGCGATCACGATCCAGTCCACGCCCGCGTTGCGCAGGCGCACCGTCCGTCGACCCGGCTCCAGCTCGACCGACAGCACCGCATCCGTGTCGCGATCCGAATCGGCGGGATCGAAAGTGCGTTGCGGCCCCGGAAGTCCATCCACCGTCAGCGACGGAGTCGCGCCCGCTTTGGATACCTGGCGGAACCGCACACGGAGGGTGGCGGGGGCATCGAGTTCGAGGCGGAGATCCAGATGGGGAAACATTTCCCGGTGGCGTTCCCCTTGCAGGAACGAGGGCATGGTCTCGATTCCCTCGATGGTCCCGTCGGGGAGCACCGGGTACACGGACCGTGCGGACTCGGCCCAGCCCAGTCCGGGTCCGGCCACGATCCGCCCGCGGGCCGTCGTTTCCAATGCAATGTCCAGTGGACGTAGGTCGGTCATTGCAGGAAGCCGGCTGGCCCGAACGAATCCCGCGGCGCTCCGGAAATCGGGGAGGAGCCGATTGCGCTCGATCGTTTCCCACGTCCAGTATTGCGGAGCGCCGCTTTCCTGGGTGGCGATTCCCGCCCAAAGCGCGGGCCTCAGGAAACGGCCATCCTCCCGATCGAGGGGAAACGCACCCGGACCGATTTCGCCGAAGAACGTTGGCTTGTCTATCGCCGCAAGCCCGCGCACGGCGGCAACCGCATCCGGCGGGTAGGCGTGGGGCTGGACGAAATCCATGGCATCGTAGAGGCCGGGAATGCCTCGGTCGGAGCTTGTGGTCACCAAATGGTGCCACGGGTCCATCGACCGCAGGGCGGCGGCCATCGTTCGGTGCCAATTGGCGACGATGTCGAATCGGCGGGCCACGATCGCGTCGGTCCATTCGACTTCGTTGAAGAGTTCCCACGCGAAGACGGCGGGGCTGTATCCCCAGCGCGCCACGGAGTAGCGCAGTTTGGCGCGCGTGCGCCGGATTGCTTCCGGGTGCGTGAAGAAATCGACCGGCGATTCGAGGAACCCTCCGTTGCGAACGTTCCATGGATGATCGTTCCAATTCGGGTTGGTGCGGGTGGAGACTTGTCCGTGGTGGTGCAGGACCATTTGGAAACGGATTCCCAAACGTTCGGAGGCGGACACGATCGCGTCCCACCTGCGTGCCGCGGCGGCGGATATCGCGGCGCCGCCCGGATCCGGTGGCCAATCGAGGTTCTTGCCGTCCCAGTGGCACATCCAAATACGGGTCCAGTCGAGTCCGGCGCCCGCCATGGATTCGAGTTGGCGGATCAGTTTTCCGGGGGTGTCGGTGCTCCAGGCGCAGTTGTGTCCGATGGGCCAAACGGTTTTTCCGAGGTCATCCATGAAACGCGAGGGGCGTCGCGGATCGCGTCGCACGAAACGCAGTGCTCGGGGGGAACGTCGCGCATCGATCGGTGCTGGAAGCGCGGTGCGGAGTCTTCGCGTGCCGTTGCGGATTTCGAGGATGCGCCATGCGCCATCCCGTTCCGGGGTGTGCCGAACCGCCCACACGCCGTTCCCGTCATGGAACGCGGGAAGCAACCGCCGGATGCCCCCTGGTCCTGCGAGGACGGCTTGGATATCGTTGGCGACGGGGTCGTATGGGTCGCCGGAAAGGGTGCCCGGGTGGAATCGGAACTCCATGGGGCAGTGTACGGCGGCTGCGGAGCGCCGCGTTGCGCGAATTGACGCTCGTTCCGGGCCGTTGGTACAATCGAACGTTCGATTTCCTCCAAGGAGAATGCAATCGTGAAACGACGAAGCGTGGTGGCGACCCTGATGTCGCTGCCGATCGCGGCTGGCCTGTTCCTGGCCGGTTGCGGCAACAATCAGGGTGGTGGAACGTCCGCTTCGCCCGCGGCGGGTGGTGGAGCCGGCAAGGAGAAGCTGATTGTCTTCTGGGCCGACTGGGAGCCTGCCAAGCAATTGGCCACACTCGTCAAGGAGTATCCCGACGCGGATGTCGAGGTGAAGACGGTTCCGTGGAGCAGCTACGAGTCCGATGTCAAGAAGGTCTGGACGAGCCAGAACGGCGACGCGTTCGACATGGTGGTCGGCGACTCGCAGTGGCTGGGCGCCGGCGCCGAGGGCGGCCACTATGTCGACCTGACCGACTGGGCCAAGACCGGCATCCCGATGGCCGATATCGAGGAAGCGGCGATCAAGAACTACGGCGAGTACCCGGCGGGTTCCGGCAAGTTGTATGCGGTCCCGGCCGAGTCCGACTGCATCGGCTTCGCGTATCGCAAGGATCTCTTCGAGGACCCCAAGAACAAGGAAGCGTTCAAGGCGAAGTACGGCAAGGACCTCGTGGTTCCGGCCACTTGGGATGACTTCCAGAAAGTCGCCGAGTTCTTCACCAAGCCGGACGGCAGCCTGTACGGTGCGGCGTTGTTCTACTCCAAGGACTACGACGGTGCGACCATGGGCTTCGACCAGGTGCTGTGGGCGTACGGCGGCCAGCTCAGCGACGCGAGCGGCAAGGTCGAGGGGGTAATCAACGGACCCGACGCGGTCAAGGCGCTGGAGTTCCATGCGGGCCTCAAGAAGTTCTGCCCGCCGGGCGCGGAGCGTTATTACTTCGCGGAATGCCTGGGCGATTTCCAAAAGGGCAAAGTCGCCATGGCCCAGTCCTGGTTCGCGTTCCTTCCCGACCTGACCAACAAGGAAAAGAATCCCCATGTGGACAACACCGGCTACTTCATGGTGCCGGAGGGTCCCAAGGGCCGGTTCATCTCGCTTGGTGGCCAGGGCATTTCGCTTTCGAGCTACTCGAAGAAGCAAGATGCGGCCAAGAAGTTCCTGGAGTGGTTCTCCAAGGAAGAGACCCAGGCCAAGTGGGCCAAGCTCGGTGGTTTGACCGCCAACAAGAAGGTTGCGGCCACCGACGACTACAAGAAGGCGGCTCCGTACAACGAGCTGTTCTCGCAGTCGATGGCCTACACCAAGGACTTCTACAACACGCCCAAGTACAGCGAGTTGATGAAGGTGACGCAGGAGAACCTGAACGACGCGATCGCGGGTGCGAAGGCTCCGAAGGCGGCCCTGGATGCCATTGCGAAGGCGCATCAGGAGATTCTGGCCGCCAAGTAGTCCGTCCGGGAATGGTGTTCAGCCCCGCTTCCTCAGGGAAGCGGGGCTTTTTGCTTCGTTACGGCGGGTATTTCCGCTTGGGAGGACCTTTGCGTTCGCAGTACTGTTTTGCAGCGCAGGTCAGGCACGGTATGGGAAACGACATCCCTCGGCGATTTGGGACCGTCGAGTTTGCCGGGGATTTGGGGATGGGGAGCAGACCGCCGAACCTTCGGGCAACCGGGGCATCTATCCGAGTGATGGTGGGCGCAGGCGTGGGCCATGGTACCCAGGTTGGATGATCTTGATGTCCAACGCTGGCATAATCGTCCGAACGACGATACCCACGGGTGGGTTGGGCGGTGGGTAGTTGGGAAAACGGCCGGACAGAAGGCACCGTTTCACAATCCGCGAGACAGGCCGAAACATCCACTTCCATCCTTGGGTTCGACACTTGCCCATTGGTTCCACGACCTGCGAGCCATCCGATTCCGAACCCGTCCAATCCGTGGCTCCCGCCGGCTTGTTTCTACTCAAGTTGAATGAACTTGATGCCAAACGCTGGCATTTTTCCAAGATCGACTGTACCCACGCGGGGGGTGGGAGGGCTTCGTAGAGCCACAGTTTGCGATTCATCCGCGTTGGGGGCGGTCCCAGACACCCGTGCCGACGACATACTGGAGTCCAGACGAAGTCAAGCGACTACGCGAACCGTTGCCCTCGACGCGCAGTGCGATCCGTCCGACGCCAAACGGACCGCGCCAAACGCCGAATTGGCCTATTTGGGAGCACGTTGGTTCCGCGCACCAGAGACGGTCCGTACCTACCCCAGGCACCCGCTCCGAAACAAGCGACTTCGCGAACGGTTGCCCTCGACGCGCAGTGCGATCCGTCCGGCGCCAAACGGACCGCGCCAAACGCCGAATTGGCCTTTTTCGCCGCACGTCGACTTTGCCCCACGGGCCTGGTTCGCACCGGAAAACCACCCCGTGCATACCCAAACCCGGGTATTCCCAGCCGCCAAGGCCTCCACGACCCTCCGGTATACTGTCGCGTGTCCCTAGCAGCATTGCCTCGGCGACGTTCCCTCTCCGACCGCGCCATCGCCAACTTGTTCCTGTTGCCCACCATTTTCCTTTTGGTGGCCATGAACGTCTTCCCGCTCTTCTGGTCCCTGTATTTGTCGTTCACCAAATACAAGGCCGATCGCCCGAAGGTGGCCCCCGAGTGGGTGGCGAACGGCAACTTCCTCGATCTGATGCAGAACGAGGCCGTCTGGCAATCGTTCCGAGTCACCGCGTCGTTCACCCTGCTCTCGGTGCTGCTCCAACTCATGGTCGGGCTCGGGCTGGCGATCCTGCTGAACCGGGCCTTCAAACTCAAGGGGATCGTGACCACCCTCTTCCTAATGCCGATGATGTTCTCGTCGGTGGTGGTCGGCCTCTTCTGGCGGTTCATGTTCGATCCGAGCTACGGGCTGATCAACTTCCTGCTCTCCAAAGTCGGCCTCAACAACCCGCGCAACCCGATCAACTGGTTCGACAAGGACCACGCCCTGTGGACCGTCGTCATCGCCGACACGTGGCAATGGGCGCCGTTCGTGATGCTGATCGCTCTCGCGGGACTGTCGTCCGTTCCCAAGACGCTCTACGAAGCCGCTTCCGTCGACCGCGCATCGGAATGGTTCCGCTTCCGCTTCATCACATTGCCGTTCATCGCCCCGCTGCTTATGGTCGCGCTGCTGTTCCGCACCCTCGACTGTTTCAAGATGTTCGACACCGCGTTCGTGATGACCAACGGCGGCGTCGCAAACTCCGCCAACACCATCTCGATCGAGGTCTTCCGCCGCGCGCTTGAGCAGTACAACATCGGCAGCGCCTGCGCACTCGCCTACATCGTTCTTCTGGTCATCATTGGAATGACCAATCTCTATTTGATGCTCATGGCCAAGATCCGCGGCGAGGATAGCCCGGACGCCAAGCCGCTTTTGCAGGGCATCGCGGAGTCGGGATTCGGGCGACACCTCACCAAGGTGCTGCCGTGGACCACCGGCGTGCTGTTGGTTTGGGGCATCCATAGCGCCGGCGGACCCCTGTTGCTCGTCGCATTCGCCGTGCTCGCAGGGTGGTGCGCCCTGCTTTTCGCCCTGAATCGGCAGGTCCGTCATCTGCTCGCCTGCGTTGGCATCGTGATCGCGCTGGTGATCTACCTGACCCCGCTGTGGTGGATCGTCGCCACATCGTTCAAGCCGTATCAGGTGGCAAACTCCGACGTTCCCGTTCTGTTTTTCAAGCCCACCTTCGACAACTTCAGACTCCGTGCCGACAGTGCCAGCGACGCCGCATTCCCCGGTCAGTTGCTTGGAAGCCTGTTCGTCGGAGTGGTTTCCACCGCCCTCTCCGTTCTGATGGGCACTCTGAGCGCCTACGCATTCAGCCGATTTCGGATCAAGGCACGCAACGACGCCCTGTTTTTCATCCTTTCCACCCGCATGCTGCCCGCGGTGGTGGTGGTGGTGCCCGTCTTTCTGATGTACCAGGCCCTCGGTCTGCTGGATACCTACCTGGGGCTGATCCTGCTCTACACCACGGTCGGCGTGGCGTTCGCGACATGGCTTATGAAGGGCTTCACCGACGATGTCCCCAAGGAGTACGAGGAAGCGGCCATGCTCGACCGCTACACCCGGTTCGCCGCCATCCGCAAATGCGTGCTCCCGCTGATCCTTCCCGGCATGGCGGCCACCGCGGTGTTCGTGTTCCTGAATTCATGGAACGAATATGCGTTCGCGCAGCTGCTCAAAATCCAAGCGTCGTCGCTCACCGCACCGCCGTCGATCACCGCCGCGCTGGGCAAAGGGTCCATCGAGTGGAACCTGATCGCCGCCCGCGCCGTCGTGTTCGTCCTGCTCCCCACCATTTTCACGTTCCTGATGCGCAACCACTTGCTGCGTGGCATGACGTTCGGTGCCATCAAGGGGCGCTGAAATGGGTCCCGCCGATCCCCGGGGACCGATTTCCAACCCGGGGGTGCGGCCGGTGCTCCGACCCGACGGCGTCGAAGTGCCCGGTTTCGAATGGCGCCCACCCGACGTCCCGCTTCCGACCGCGCGATGGATCGGAGTCGGCAAACCCGTGGACGTATTCCGGGCTCGCCGCGAGTTTTCATTGGCATCGCGCCCCAAGGTCGCTTGGTGCCTTGTCTCGGCGGATCGCTCGTATCGGCTCTGGGTGAACGGACGGCTGGCGTCCCGTGGACCCGACGACATCGGCATGGACTATCACCGGGTCCAGAACGATCGATGGCTCGTCGACGTGCGCGATGTCGGACCCTTGTTGCGCCGCGGACACAATGTGCTCGCCGTCGAAGTGTTTGGGGCTCCGCTCGTGGGCTGGGAAGGATCGCGCGGACAAGCGGGCGTGATGCTCGAACTGCGAACCGGCGCCTTCACGGTGGCCACCGACGACACCTGGAGCGCCGCACCCTGCACCGCTTGGACACCGGGCGGCGGGCATTGGACCTACGATCCGGGCCATGAAACTCCGGGTTGGATGGAGCCGGGTTTTCCCGAAACATGGCCGGCGGCGATGCCGCTCGACGACCGTTGGCTGCCGCGCGATTTGTCCGGAATCCCGCAGCGGGCTGAAATCGTTCGTCCCCCCGTGCGGGGCACGCGCCTTCCCGTTGAACTCGTTTCCGGGGGGCCTCGAACCGTCGTCCGCTACGGTATGGTCCTGCCCGCCTATCTCGGCATCGTGGTCGAAGGGGGCCAGGGAGGAACCCTTTGGTTGGAGCCCAACGAACCCGACGCGCCCGGCTACAATCGGCGCTTCGCGGTACGCCTCACCGGCGAAAAAGTGGTGGTGGAACTGCCGATCATGGACAGTTTCTCCGTGGTCAACCTCCGCCTCGAGGGTGGCGACCAGCCTGCGCGGGTGCTCGATCTGCGGGCATGCGAAGTGGCCCAGCCGGTGGCTTGGCGCGGGTCCTTCGCCAGTTCGAGTCCTTCCCTCGACCGCCTGTGGCGGGTGTGCCGCCGCGTCACGCATATCTGCCTGCAAACCCACCACCTCGACTCGCCGCACCACCAGGAGCCCATCAGCGATCCCGGCGACTACCTGATCGCCTCGCTCGTCAACTACGGCGCTTTCCTGCAACCGTGGCTGACGCGTCAGGACGCACGCAAATACGCGGGCATCCTGCGGGCCTGCCGCAATCAGGTGTTTCACACGAGTTACGCGCTGCTGTGGCTCCGCATGGTCGTCGATTACACACTGCATACCGGCGACCGCGTGTTGGAAACGGAATTGGCACCGGAAATCCACGCGCTCATGGACACGTTCCTGAGCTACCGCGGCCGCGATGGCCTGATCTCGGAAGCGCCGAACTATATGTTCCTCGACTGGGTGGACATAGCCGGCTTTCCCGGCCACCATCCGCCCGCCGTCATCGGCATGGGTTGTATGACCGCGTTCCTGATCGGGGCGCTCGAGGATGCCGCGGGAGTCGCGGAGCGCATGAACGACCTCGGACGCGCACGCACGCTGCGCGGACACCGCGCTCGCATGATCCGGGATTTCCATCGCGAACTCTGGATGCCGGACCAGGGGCGGTACCGAGACGGACACGCTTTCCGGACTTCGGTGAAACCCGGCCAATGGCTGCCGGCCGACCGTGCGATCGAAACATCCACCGCCCACATCAACATCTTGGCGGTGCTGCACGGCATCGCGCCGCCGGAACATCGTCGCGCCCTTATGGATCGGGCCCTCGATGGTCCGGAGTTCACCTGCCAACCGTATTTCATGCATTTCGTCTTCGGGGCGATGGACGTGGCGGGTTGCTTCGACGAGCGGGCGCCGGCCCAACTCGCTCGATGGAAGGTTGTCGAGGAGACCGGCTCGCTCCGTGAAATGTGGGACCGCGGCGATCTGAGCCATTCCTGGGGGGCAACACCCCTGGTTCAGTGCCAGACCCGCATCCTCGGAGTGACCCCCATCGAGCCCGGATACGTACGGTCGCGCATCCGTCCCCATCGTGCCGGCCTTTCGCACGCGTCCGGTGTCGTTCCCACCCCCCGCGGCGACCTGCGCGTGGCGTGGCGCGACCGTGTCGATGGATTCACGCTGGAAACCAGCGTTCCCGCCGGTATCGAATGCGAGGTCGTGATGCCTTCCGGGACGGTCCACCGGGCGGTTGGCGCGGGAACCCACCAATTCCGCGACCCACGAACGGACCGGCGACCGTGATCCTTGGGGGAACGGTTGGCGTAGGCAGAGCCGTTCGACAGGGCATTGCGGTGCGCACCTCGCCGGTGCTAGCATGGTTTTCCAAGGAGGTGGCGCATGGCGCTTTGGTCCGACAACCCGATTTTGGCCCGTGAGGTCGCCCTCCGACTCTCGTTCCGCCGTCACTCGCCCGCACAGCGCAAGGCAGGGCTCGCGGCGGTGGCCATCGCCGTTCCGCTCCTTTACGCGACCGTTTTGTGGGGTGCCCGCGATCCGCGCATCGCTTCCGACATTCGCCCACTCGTGGTGGGGGTTCTCGAAACGGCGCTCCTCGCACTCTTCGCCCCGATACTTGCCGCCAGTGCGTTCACCTTGGAGCGGGAAAAGCAAACGTGGAACGCGTTGCTGCTCACCCGGTTGAAACCCGCTCAAATCGTCCTGGGCAAATACCTCGGCAGCCTGTCCCCGGCCGCGGTCGTCTACGCGTGTTTCCTCCCGCTCAATGCCGCGCTCGCCGCGCGGGCAGGGCTTTCGCTCGGGCGTTTCCTCACGGAATGCGTCGCGCTCGCCGCCACCACGGCCATGTTCGGTGCGGTCGGTTTGTTCTGTTCCTGGGCCTGCCGACGGACCCAAGCCGCCAACGCCGCCACGACCCTCGCACTGGTCGCAATCCTCGGCGGACCATGGCTCCTTCTGCCCTTGTGGATGACGGTCGCCGCGGGTTCCTTCATTGCGGAAAGATTCGTGCCGCTGTGGGGCAACGCATTTCTGGTGATGTGCCGACTCGCCGAAGGCCCGACATTCGCCACGAATGGCACGCACGACGTCCTCTTGCCCGCCACGACCGCGACCTATCTGGCCGGAGCGGCGGCGCTCACCGCATTTTGCCTGCTCGTGCCCATCGCCCGGCTCGCGGATGGCCCCGACGAAATGGTCCACTAGCCACCATGGCCCTCGTCGAGATCGATCGCCTGCGCAAGGAATACGAAGGGCTCGTGGCCCTCGACGAGCTTTGCCTGTCGATCGGCGAGGGGGAAATCCTCGGGTTCATCGGCCCCAACGGCGCCGGCAAATCCACCACCATCCGTATCCTCGCCACCCTGCTTGAGCCGACTTCGGGATCGGCGCGGGTGGATGGCATCGACGTCATGGCCGACCCGGACGCGGTGCGCGCCCGTATCGGGTACATGCCCGACAGCTTCGGGGTCTACGACGATTTCAAGGTGTGGGAATACCTCGACTTTTTCGCCTCCGCCTACCGGATACCCAAAGGGGACCGCCCCGGCCTCGTCGACATGGTGCTCGACCTGACCAACCTCGCCGTCAAAAAGGATGCTTGGGTCGAGTCCCTCTCGCGTGGCATGAAGCAGCGACTCTGCCTCGCGCGCACCTTGGTTCACAACCCCAAACTGCTGCTGCTCGACGAACCCGCGTCGGGTCTCGATCCCCGCGCGCGGATCGAGTTCCGGGAAATGCTGCGGGAGCTGCGCGCCCTCGGCAAAACCATCATCGTTTCCTCGCACATCCTCCCGGAGCTCGCCGACTTCTGCACGTCCGTGGCCATCGTGGAAAAAGGGGTTTTGAAAGTTTCGGGCCCGATCGCCGAAGTGATGGGCCAGGCGCGGGAGCATCGGGTGCTCGAGGTGGGCGTTCCGGACACCGATCGATCCGCGGCGGAGCGCGTGTTGGCGGGCTTCGACGGTGTCGACGGCGCGGTGCTGCTCGGTGGAGTTTTCAAAGTCGATTTCAACTGCGACCTCGATTCCCAGACCGCGCTCCTCAAGGCGTTGCTGGACGCCGGGGTGCGCGTACGCCGCTTCGCCGAG
>JBJTRZ010000210.1:0-3342 GCA_046076415.1 Armatimonadota bacterium | reverse complement strand
CGTTCGTGCTCGTGGCGGGAGCGTGCCATTACGTGCTGATGTTCCTGCTCGCCAAGGGGTGATCCGCGACCGTTTTTCCTTGCGTACCGGTAGGAATACGGTTAGAATCGCAACCGATATCGCCTCGACGCGCCCCGCGTGTCCACCGTTGGCGAACCATCAACCGTCATCATTCAGGAGGAAGTCCATGGCATACAGCCACGTTTCGAAGAAGTCCGGGAAGACCTATTTCCTGCACGTCCGGAAGACCGTCCGCGGTGGCAAGGAGATCCCTTTCTACTTCTTCGCCGGTGAAGTGAAGACGGGCGCGGCGGACACCTCCGCCCTCGATGCCGTGCCGGCTGGCTACGTCGTGGTCGAAAGCTCCGCGACCGGCCTTCCGTTGCTCAAGAAGGGCTGATCGACCCGTTTCCCGCAACCGGGCGCCTTCCCGCTTAGGAAGGCGCCCGGTTTTATTTTCCCGACTGATTCGACGTTCCAACGATCACTTGAAGGGAAATCCGCTCCCCTGCCGATATTTCCACTTCGTTGGGCTCGATCCGTATCCGCGAAACCTCGCCGAGAAACGAATCGAACCGGTTGCCGACCACCCGATACCGACCCGCCGGCACCGCGATGGAAAAGCTTCCCGCAGCGTCCGCCACCGACTCCCCCACCCATCGTTTGGTTGCTTCCAGCGAGACGGCCCTCAGCACCACGCCCGCGGCGGCCGTGCCATCCCGAGCGGAAACCGCCCTCCCGGCCAGGGCGCCCGTGGGCTGGCCAATCGCAACCTCCAATCGCGTCGTTCTCCCGCCCTCGACCTGAATGGGTTCGACGATGGAGACCGCAAGGCGTTCGCCACCGCGCATCCAAGGCATCGAAACCACCCCGTACGCGCCCGAAGCCAAGCCTCGGAAACGGAATCGACCCGCGGAATCCGTTGAACGAACCGCGGTGTCGAGGAACGAGGCCGCACGGCGCAGCCGCACCTGCACCCCCGCGGCCGGCCGACCGGATGCCTCGCGAAGTTGCCCGTGGATTTCGCCAGCCCGCGTCAAAACCACGGGAGCCAAGCGCCGTTCCGAACGGCTCCCGGCACCAAACATCGTCAATGTCGGGGCGTTCGCGTATCGATCATCCAGCAGGTCCAACCGAACGGACGCTCCTGAAGGGATTCCCTTGAGAACCAATCTCCCGTTGGAATCGGAAGCGACGACTCCGGCGCTTCCCCGTCGCCACGGAACCCAGCCGACCCCGTGCAACATCAGGCGGACCGCGAACTTCAGCCCGGAACCAATCCCCTCCGGTGTTTGGAGCGGAACCACCACGCGCACTCCCGCGTCCGGGGAAAGTGCGAGTTGCTTCGGATCCCCGAGCGAATAGTGGGGTATCCAGCCAACAATGCGCCCATCGCGGCGAACGACGAGGCCTGCCGCCGCATCGGCGGGTGGCGCTCCTTGGAAGGTACCGCCCGATCCGATACGCCAGCGGGACACCACCCTCGGACCGTTCCCCCGATCCGCCCACCACTCCAAGATGTCCCGGGAAGTATTTCCACCTCGCAGCGAGCCGCGAATCCAGGTCGGATGCGGGAACGGCTTGTGCGGCGCGGGCGATGGAGCGGGCCGTGGAGCGCGTGGATCGGTTTCCCGCAAAAAACGCAATCCCACCGCCATCGCGACGGCGATTCCCAATCCCGCCCAAACCGTGGCCCCACGACGGGCCGGAATCATCGGGCTTCCTCGAAACCCTGCATCAGCCGGGATCCTCCCGACGGATCCGGCCGCCTGCGGAAACCGAACTCGACCATCGTCGTCCGCGCCCTGGAAACCACCACCGTGGACGCCTCCGGCGTGAAATCCCCGGCCACGATCGTGGAGCGTTCGACCTTGACGGGTCGGACGGACCATTTGCCCTCGGGAACGCACAGGGAGAAGCCTCCGTCCGGGCGCGTGGTGACCTGGTTCCCCGGAGTGGCGAGCGGTTTGAGCCGGGTGCCCGCACCCGTCGCACGACGGGTGCCGTTGAAGACGCTCGAGGACGTCAGCGGCTCGACCACAGGTGGTTTGGTGCCGGGAGGAATGACCCAGACGGTGACCCCGCCCACCGGCTCGCCATTGGATCGTTGCACGCACCGCCCCGCAATCATGCCTCCTCGCCGAAGCACCAAGGATTCCGTGGAACTCCGCTGCCCCGCCCTCGGTGCAACATTCACGCAGGCGGGTAGCCAGCCCTTCGCCGCCTCCTCGTGCGCGGCGTCGACACAGATTCGATGCGGAGAGGGAGGAAGGCCGGAAAAGACATACGTCCCCCGAGCGTCGGTGCGCACGCGGCGCCCCGCCGCCGGCGGCGCGTCCCCGCCCCCTGCGAATCCCACCTCGCCCGGTTCGGCATGAACCGCCACTCCGGCGACCGGCCGCCCGTTCGCATCCACGATTCGACCAACCACCGTGCCCGCGTCCATCAGACGCACCGGCCTCAGACGCTTGGTCGGTTCCGTGCCAACGCCCAAAAGGTCGAGGCGTATGGGCTGAGTGAATCGTTCCGGCACGCGCAGGCGGACGAAACCGCCCGCTTCATACGGTCCGCTCGCGAGGATTCCCCGGCCATCGGTGCGTTTCGTGGTCTCGGGCAACCATCCCAGCGTGGGAACGTGTCGCTCCACGACGATCGGCAGATCGACGATCGGCTTGCCATCGGGCGCGATGAACGGGACCTCCAACTGGACCCCCTCCATGACCGAAGCGAACGCCGAGCGACCGTTTCCCCAAAAGCGACGCGTCGAAATCCCAACCGCCCCCGTCTGCGTATCGCAGATCAGCGCTCCCCCGCGCTGTATGCGCTGATCGGCCGCGTCGAAACGAAAACCGCCGTCGATCCCGGAGCGGACCTCCGACAAACTCGCGAGGCCCTTGCCGTTCCAACCAATCCAGCGCACCCGGGCACCGGAAACGGGCACGCCCGAGGGGTCGCGGACGATCCCCGACAACGTAGACTCCAAAACTGCGTCGCGCCGTGGGATCACCGCTCCGTGGCCCGTCGATGACAGTCGAGGACGCGGCGAAAGGCGTTCCCCTCCCGGTCGCACGCGCATGGCGAATATCGCCGCGCCACCGAACAATACGGCCGCGACGATGAAGAGAACCGAGCGCGCATCCACCGGAGCGCCTCCCTCAGCGCCCTTGCAGTTTGATCGGCGGGGCGTTGGTTTCCGTTTTGCGCAGCGCGAGCACCTCGTCGAACGGCGGCTGGACGCTGGCCCCGCCCCCGGGGAACAACTTCACGCGCATGGCGGCGGGGACGGCAGGCAACGACAAACGCCCATCCGGACCCGTAATCATGGGCTTTCCATCGTTCACC
>JBJTRZ010000209.1:0-2893 GCA_046076415.1 Armatimonadota bacterium | reverse complement strand
AACCCACCCGCCACGGACCGCCGCCCGAACGCGCGCCCGATCGAGGGATTCGAGCACCGCCCCGTTTTCCATTCGGGGATGTCGGAACGGAACGATGCCCGATCCCGACGACCCCGGATGCACGTGCATACCGCGGGAGCGCAGCCCCTCGCGCGTTCGGTCGGCAAGGGCCCGCACCCGCGCGTCGATGCTGTCCCTACCCATTCGCTCGAACACGGTGAGCGATGCGAGCAGGCCGGCGGTGTTGGCGAGCGACGGGCTGCCCTCTTCGAATCGGCGTGGGTTGCCGCGCAAATCCTCGAGATGCAATCGGCTCCAATCCATGGGGTCCTCCACGGAATTCCAGCCGATGTTGACCGCACCCAGCCGAGGCATCGTGTCCGGATGGACATACAACAACCCGATTCCGGCCGGGGTGCACATCCATTTGTGACACCCTGCGGCGGCGATATCCACGGGCAGGCCGGCCAGATCGAGTCGCAATGCCCCGAGGCCTTGGACCACATCCACCACGAACACGATTCCGTTTGCCCGGCAGTGGGCACCGAGGCGCGCCAAATCCAATACCTGCCCCGACGTCCAGTGCACCCAGCTCACGGCAAGGATCTCGACCCCGCGATCGCATGCGGCGATCAAGTCGTCCTCATGAACCCGTCCATCGGCCCGCGGAGCGACCAATCGGACCGCCCCGCGCGCCTGCCATGGATAGATCTGCGAAGGATAATCGTCGGCGACGCACACCGTGGCGAGTCCTTCCCTGCGCGGGAGCGCCATCGCGGCGATGGCGAGGCCATGGCTCGTGTTTCGAACAAAACCAACGGTGTCGGGCCCGACTCCCATCCAACGCGCCGCCGCTGCGCGCAAGGCCCGCTCCCGGGCCCCGTGCTCCAAATAGGGCGCGAGGGTATCGTTCCCGGTCAGTCCCACCACCGCGGCCTGCATCGCATCGACCACCTCGCCGGCGACGGGCGCCAGACCGGCATGGTTCATGTGGACGCCGTCGCCCAAGTACGGGAAAGAGGATCGAACCGCCCGGACCGCGGCGTCGTCATCAATCGCTTCGGTCGATAATCCAGTCCTCCAAACTTCGCTCCATATGGCGGTGCGGAATTCCCGCGTCAAGATAGACGGGTCCGTCCGCGACGAAACCCAATCGTTCATAGAACGCGATGACCGGTACTTGAGCCTCCAGCGACACCATTCGGCACCCTTCCCCGGTCAAGGCGTCCAGCGCCGCCCGCATGACAAGCGCGCCGATACCCGTGCCCCGCCTGTCCCGCCGCACCGCGACCCGCCCCACCTTGGCGTGGCGGTCGCCTTTGTCGATCACACGGGCGCACCCGACGACGACCCCGTTGTCCACCGCCATGAGATGCCGGGCGTGTGCATCGTAGGCATCGGGCTCCTCGTCCGCAGGACACTTCTGTTCGTCCACGAACACTTCGATGCGCAACGCCAGCACCGCAAGCCATTCGGGCTCGGACCCAACCCATTCGACGCGGATCATCGAGGACGAGCTCGGTCGCCCCGGAGGACCAACCGCTCCAGATTTCGACTGACCAAACGGGTTCCGATGAATTCCCGGGAAGACAGTGGATTCACCAATATCGTCGCCAAACCCGCGCGACGTCCCGCCACCATATCCGTGAACAGTTGGTCTCCGACCATCGCGGCATCCGCGGCGGTCAAGCCGAGGCGGCTCAAGGAATCGCCAACTCCGCGCGTACCGGGCTTCCCGGCATTACCCGGATGGTGCTCGGCGCCCAACGTGTGCGCAACACGGCGCAAACGGCCGAAATTCCACGTGTTCGAGGCGATGCACAGCGGAATGCCGGCGTTGCCCAGCGCCCGGGACCAAGCAAGCACATCCTCCGGAATCGCTTCCTCATGCCAACCGACCAACGTATTGTCAAGATCCGCCACCAGACCGCGTATGCCCCGTTCTCCAAGCCACTCGGGCGTCAATTCTCGAACGTGTCGAACACAATGGTCGGGCAGCCAGGGCTTCATCGAGCGCGAATCCTCCGTATGCGGGCGAGATGCTCGCCGTAGGTCTTGGAAAACTCATGGTTCCGCCCATCCTTGCCCAGCACATAGAACAGGAAATCGTGCCGCGCCGGGCGGGCGGCCGCCTCGAGCGAGGGTAGTCCGGGATTGCAGATCGGGCCTGGCGGCAATCCGGTGCGACGGTAGGTGTTGTACGGGGAATCGATGCGCAGGTCGCGATGGAACAACCGGGCGGCATGGACCCCCCGGGCGTACTGGACCGTCGCATCGATTTCGAGACGCATGCCCTTGCGCAGACGATTCTCGATCACTCCGGCGATCAGCGGCCGGTCGCGATCGGTACGGGCCTCGCGTTCGACCAAGGACGCGATCACGACGATCTCGCGCAGTGGCCGACCCGATGCCCGAACGGCGTCCGCGAGCGGCCCAGCAACCCGATGTTCGAAATTCGCGAGCAGCATCGACGCAATGGCCGTTTCGCTCGAGCCAAGCGGGAATCGATAGGTGTCCGGGAAGAGATACCCCTCCCTGTCCGCGGGCCCGACGAAAACCGCATCCAAATCGGCGCCCTGCACGCGCACCCGGTCGATGAACAAATCGGCCGAGGGCACCAGCCCCTTGGATTCGAGCCGCCGGGCCATTTGCGCAACCGTCCAACCCTCGGGAAACGTCACTCGAACGGTGGCCGTCCGGCCCTCGACCAAGGCTCGCAGCAGGACTTCCGGGCGCTCGGCGGGAGAAAGGTCGTAGGTGCCGGGCTTGGGGCGGGCGCCGCGCGCCACCACGAACCTCCAGTAGCCGGCGGAGCGGATCAACCCACGACGGGCGAGCAAGTCGCCGATTTCCCCTACTCCCATTTTCGGCGCGATCACCACGCGGGTCAGGC